>NZ_AWFE01000083.1:0-157293 GCF_003263315.1 Hyphomonas sp. GM-8P | reverse complement strand
GATGCGGTCCGCGACGAGGCCCGCCGCCGGCGGGCAGAGGCAGCAGCTGCCGCGAAGGCGGAGGCGGTCGCCAGGGCCGAGGCTGAACGCATCCGCGCCGCATCCGTGGTCGAGGTTCCGGCGGCCGAGGTAAAAGCCCCGCCGAGCGATGAGGAACTGGTCTCGGTCATCGAGGAAGTCGCCGCCCGCAAGGAAGAAGAGCGCCGCGCACCGGCTCCGGCGATTGTTCCGGCAGCCGCGGCGGCTACGGCCCGTCCCGAGGTCCGCCCGCAGGTCGCCGAACATGAGGGGCATGAAGACGTCTCTTCCCGCATGGGTGATGTCTCTCAGCTGGCCTTTGCAGGGCTTGCGATCCTGGGGCTCGCCGGCCTCTCCGTGCTGGCCGCGCAGAATGCTCTGAAGAATAACGACAAGACCGACGGAAATGTCTCCGGCACGCGTGAAACCGGCGCACTCGCCCCGGCGCTGAAGCCGGGCGGGGCGTCTGCCGTGGCACTCGCCAGCGCCGCCGAGCCCGCCGCGCCGAAAGCCTGGTTCAATTACCAGGGCGTCGCCGACATGCTGGCCGAGCGCAAGGCCGAGATGGAAGCCGAAGCGAAGCTCGCCCAGGAGGCCGCCGAGAAAGAAGCCCGCCTGCGCGCCGCCAAAGCCATCGCAAATGCCGAAGCCGCCCGCGTGGCGGAAGAGGAGGCTGCCGCGGCTGCTGCTGCCGAAGAGGCCCGCCTTGCTGAGGAAGCCGAACGCAAGCGCCTCGCCGATGCCGAAGCGGCCCGCGTGGCTGAGGTCGAAGCCGGCCGGCTCGCCCGCCTTGAGGCCGCGCGTCAGGCCGCCGCCGCAGCCGAAGCCCAGCGCCTCGCAGATCTTGAAGCCAAACGCCTTGCTGAGGCTGATGCCGAGGCCCAGCGCCTTGCCAATCTGGATGCGCAGCGCCTTGCAAAACTGCGGGCCGACCGTGAAGCCGCCGAAGCCGCCGCCCGTCAGGAAGTCTTCGAGCTTGCCAAGTCACGGGAGGCCGAGCGTCTCCGTCTCGCGGCGCTGAAGGCGCAGGCAGAGGCCGATGCTGCCGAAGCCCGCCGTCTGGAACAGGTTGCTGCGCAGGCCGCCGCCGACCGTCTGGCCGCCGAGAAACTATTGGCTGAACAGCGCGCGCAGCAGCCGCGCGTGCAACAGGTTGCCGCGCCCGCGCCGGCCGAACCGAAAGCCGCCCCGGCGCCGAAGCCAGAACCCATCGTCTTCACGGCCTATGAAGGCCCGGTGCCTGTGCCGGCCTCCTACAAGCCTCAAAAACCAGCCCAATTGATCCGCGCCTCCTATTCGCCGGACGAAGGCAAGACCGTGACGCGCAAGGCGCCGGCCGCGCTGACTGCCAGCAAAACCGATGTCCGCAACATGGCCGACACCACCAGCTTGCAGACGCCGGAAGCCTTCCTCGCCGGTCGGATCGAGCGTACGGCGGCCGAGCCGATGCCGACCGAGGATATGGACCTTGTGCGCCAGGCCTTCCGCAATATTCTCGACAATGGCGCCGACGGATCGAAACAGGCGATCATCACGCCGGATGGCCGCACACTGACCATCGTCCTTGAGCGGACTGTTTCCCGTGAGATGGGCCAGTCCACTGTGCGCACCGTCACCTACACGCCGGGTGTTAGCCAGGTGACCCGTGTGGTGACCGAGCAGGCGCCGGTGACAGTCAGCGTCATGTGCCGGGATGTGGCCTATGCCTTTGCCGGACAGGAGCGCGGCCGCTTTGCCGCCTGCCAGGCGCCCGAAGGCGGCTGGACCCTCGCCCGCGCGACCGATGTGGTGAAGGTAACGACCGCCAGCCTGCCTAATTCCGCGTCCTGACCGAAGCTGCATGGGCCTCGGCCCGGTGGATGAGATGCTTCTGCACGATGCGGAAATTCTTCCGGTTTGACTGGAAGAAGATGTCGAAGACATCGCCCGCGACCGGGACAGACCCCAGCACTGTGTCGAAGACAAGGTTCCAGACGATCCCGATTGATGCCGACACCGGCAGGTTCAGCCGCCATGCCGTGACGAGGGCGTGCAGGCCAGCTGCGCCGGTGGCAACGTCCCCGGCAATTGGCACAAGGCCCAGCACCGAATCGAGGCCGAAATTCACGCCCATCATGCCGAAGCGGGAATCGAGCAGGCGTGACACCGCGTCCAGCGCGGCAAGTTCCTCACCAATCGTGCGCCCGTTCGGCAGCAGCATGGCGCGGATTTCTTCTTCCGTTGGTTTCCTGGCCATCTGCGTCTCCCCGCGAAGTCCGGCAAGCTTGCCGCAATTGCCAGCCCGCGCAAAGCCTGCTGAATAGCGGGCATGAGCCAAACCAGCGAAACCCATGTCTACAAATTGCTGACCGGCGCCGACTGGCAGGCTGCTTCGACCGTGGGCGTGACCTGTGCTGAAGTCGATGAAAAGGACGGCTATGTTCACCTGTCGACGCGGGAGCAGGTGACGGAGACCGCACGGCTGCATTTTGCCGGCGCAGAGGGCGTGCGCCTGTTGCGCTTCGCGGTCGCGGACCTGCCGCCACTGACATGGGAACCGAGCCGGGGCGGGCAGATGTTCCCGCACCTCTATGCACCGCTTGAAGTGTCGCTGGCCGAGGTCGTCTGGCATCTGATGAGGGGGGCGGACGGGGCGCTCCGCTTTCCGGAGGATTATTGATGAGTCTGACCGACCTCGGCGCGGAGATCGTCAAACTGCTGCCGCCGGAAGCGGCGCACACGGCCACCATCCGGGCGCTGAAGCTGCGCCTTGGCGTGCCGCTGAATCCGCCGCTGGCTGACCCGGCGCTGGAAACGGTGCTTCCGAAGTCCGGCCTGAAACTGCCATCGCCCGTCGGGCTGGCCGCCGGGTTCGACAAGAATTGCGACGTGCCGGATGCGATGGCGAAGTTCGGGTTCGGCTTTGTCGAATGCGGCACGGTCACCCCGCGCCCGCAGCCCGGTAATCCGAAACCGCGTCTGTTCCGCCTCAATGAAGACCGGGCCGTGATCAACCGGATGGGCTTCAACAATGCGGGGCTCGACTATTTCGTCCGCAATCTGAAAACCTATCGCGGCGAAGTGCCGGTTGGCGCGAATGTCGGCGCGAACAAGGACAGTGAGGACCGGATCGCGGATTATGTGACCGGCATCGAAGTCGTCGCCCCGCATGCGGACTATGTGACGATCAATATTTCCTCGCCCAACACGCCGGGCCTGCGCGGCCTGCAGGACCGGGCCTCGCTGGAGGCGCTGTTGACAGCGTGCGGCGCGGCAGACCGGGCGAGCAAGCCGGTTTTCCTGAAAGTGGCGCCTGATCTCGACGAGCAGGCGATTGCCGACATCGTGGACGTCGTACGCGGGCCGGGCGCATGGCTGTCGGGCCTGATCGTGTCGAACACGACACTGGCCCGGCCGGACACGCTGAAGAGTTCCCTCAAAGGTGAGACGGGCGGGCTCTCAGGCGCACCGCTGATGGTGCCGTCCACGGAGGTTCTGTCGGCCTTTGCCCGCGCCCTGAAGGGTGAATTTGACCTGATCGGGGCAGGGGGCATCGCCAGCGCGGCGGACGCCTATGCCAAGATTCGTGCCGGGGCGAATGCCGTGCAGCTCTATTCCGCCATGGTCTATGAAGGTCCGGGCCTCGCACAGAGCATCAACAAGGGCCTGCCCGCCCTGCTGAAGGCGGATGGGTTCGCGACGCTGGCCGAGGCAGTCGGGACGGACCTCTAGGCCGTCTGCAGCCGCCGGAACAGGCCGGGCACATAGATGCCCAGCGCGGCGGCGCGATAGAGATACATCAGCAGGAACGCGGTCCAGACACCGGTATTGCCATAGAGCGGACGTAGGATCAGGTCTGTGCTGATATAGAGCACGGCGACGGCGACGCCGGCATTTCGCAGGGCCCGGCCTTGCGTGGTGCCCAGGAACAGGCCGTCCAGCTGCCAGGGCGCAATGCCGATCAGCGGCACCAGCGCGCAATAAGGCAGGAAGGCGAGCGCGGCATCGCGCGCTTCGACATCCCGCACAAAGGTCGTGATCACCCAGCCGCCGCCGAAGAAATAAAGGAGGGCGAAGGCGAGCCCGGCAATCAAGGCAAATTCCGTTGTCAGCCGCATGGCGCGGGCGAGGCGCGGCGCGCTGTTGGCGCCATAGGCTTCCCCGGCTTCCTTCTCCGCGACGAAGGCGAACCCGTCGAGCACAAAGGCCGCGACGGTGATGAATTGTAGCAGGACCTCGTTGCCCGCCGTGACTGCGGTGGAGATCAGCGTGCCCGATCTGACGAACCAGCCGAAGCAGAGCACCAGCGCCAGCGTACGGATCATGATGTCCCGGTTGGCGCCGAACAGGGCCGCAAGACGTGCGCGGTCGAACAGCGGCGCTGCACCCCGGAAGGCCGGCAAGACCAGCGCCAGGCCGAAGAGCAGCGCCGTCCATTCCGCAATCGCTGTGCCTGCGCCGATGCCCGCCGGGCCCAGCCCGAGACCGGCGACGAACCAGGTGTCCAGCCCGGCATTCACCGTGTTCATGATGATCTGGAAGGCGAGCATCTGGCCGGTCTTGCCGGTGCCCAGCATCCAGCCGGTCACCGCGAGTCCCATAAGGTAGGCCGGTGCACCCCAGATGCGCGCATCGAAATAAGCTCCGGCCAACGTCTCCACATGGTCGGTACTGGCAAAGGCCGCGAAGGCGAGTGGTTTCAGGATCGAGGAGAGGATCAAAAGGATGAGGCCAATGGCGCCGCCGAGTGACAGGGCGCGCAAGAGGACGGCGCGCTTTTCTGCTTCATCGTCCCGGCCTGCCGCCTGTGCGGAGAGGCCCGTGGTCGACATGCGCAGGAAGCCGAAGCCCCAGTAGATGAAACTGTAGGCGACGGCGGCGATAGCCACCGCGGCGAGGTCTGCCTTGTCGCCGAACCGGCCCATGACAGCTGTGTCGACAAGGCCGGTCGTAGCGGTTGCCGCCTGGGCGGCGATGATCGGCAGGGCGAGCTGCAGGGTCTTCTGGCGGGTCAGCATGGGAGGCGGGGTTTAGACCGCTTTGCGCCTCAGGGCGAGGGCGGGGCGTCTGCCGGCGCACTGGGACGCTGGTGCAGTTCGATGGCACGGTAAAGGGCATCGGAATCCGGTAGCGAGACCTTCAGGTAAATCGGGAAAGCGGCGGCGATCACGAACAGGGCGATGGGGATGCCGCGCGAGAATTTCGGCGGCTCAGGGTGCTTGGCTACGGCAATGGCCAGCATGACGAGGAACAGGCCCGCCAAGGCGTATCCTGCCAGCACGTCGCTGAACCAGTGGGCGCCCAGATACATGCGCGATACCCCGATCATCGCGACCAGAAGCAGGAAAGATCCGGTCAGGCCCCAGCGCATCCAGCCGCGGAAGGTGACGAAGGTCAGCCCGGCAATGGCGCCATAGATCAGCGCAGAATGGGCGACATGGCTGGACGGGAAGCTGAACATGTCAACGCCCGTATACGGAATATCCGAGGGGCGGGGCCGGGCGATCCAGAGCTTGATCGTGTGCACCACGACCGGCATCGACCCGAAGCAGAGCGTGTAACACATGGCCCGCCAGCGGGCGCCGGTGAAAAGGAAGGACGCAACGGTGACCACGGCCGCCAGCGTCAGGAACAGGCCGTCCCCCAATGCGGTGACGACAAGCATCAGATCGTAGAGTGACCCGCCGCGTGCGCCATCGACCAGATTGTCGACCAGGTGGTCTATCGGGGCGAGGGGCCAGAAACCGGCGGCGCCTGCGGTGAGGATAACGAGCACAAGGATGGCCACGCCCGCCGCCCAGCCAAGCTGGCGGCTGCCAAAGGTCGGAACGGTGCGGGGCCGCCGTCTCACGCGGGCGCGCGCTTTCCTGTCAATGTCATACGCAACACGGGAAGTCCCTCATCGCCCGAATTCAACCCCGATACTGCCCTTGAGCATAGGCCCAAGGGCAGAACTGGAAAAGGTCAAACCGGATCGCGGGCGATATAGATGTCGTAGTCGAACTCGTTTTCCCATTTGGCAACGGCAGTCGCAACGGTGGCATCCCCCGTCACATTGGTAAGGGTCCGCATCATGTCGAGCAGCCGGTCGAAGGGCAGGATGAAGCCGATGACGAGATAGGCGGTTTCCTGCGGAATGCCGACCTGTTGCAGGGCCATGCCGGACAGGAGCAGGCCTGCACTGGGGATCCCCGCAGCGCCGATCGAGACCAGCGTTGCCATCAGGGCGACCAGAACATACTGGCCAAGCGTGACCTCAACGCCGAGCGCCTGCGCGCCGAAGAGGGCGACCATGCCAATATAGATAGCCGTGCCGTCCATATTGATCGTGGCGCCCAGCGGCAGGACGGAACCCGCGATGGATTTGTCGACGCCCAGGTTTTCTTCGGCACAGGCAATGGTCACCGGCAGGGTCGCGCTGGAAGACGAGGTCGAATAGGCGACGGCCTGCGCATCAGTGACGCCGCGGAAGAAAGGCATCAGCGGAAGGCGCAGCACGAATTTGATGATCCCGCCATAAGTGATCATGATGTGCAGAATGCAGGCGAGGTAGAGCGCGATGGCGAGGACGCCGAGGCTCTGCAGGATGCCGAGGCCCTGCGTGGCCAGCACCCAGGTCATCAGGGCGAACACGCCGAACGGGGCGGTTTCCATCACGAATTCGGTGACTTTCATCATCACTTCGGCGGCGCCGTCGAAGAAGGCGGCAACCGGTTTGCCCAAATCCCCGGCGATCATGATGCCGACACCGAACAGGATGGCGAAGAAGATGACCTGCAGGATGTCGCCGTTCGCGAGGGCTTCGAACGGGTTGGTTGGCACGATGGCGAGGAAGCGTTCGACGAAGCCGCCTGCCTGATCCGCTTTTTCGGCAATGCTCTGCATCGCGCTGCCATCGACGCCTTCGAACATTTCCGGCGACAGGCTGGCGCCCGGCTGGAAGAGGGTGGCCATGATCAGGCCCAGCGTGACGGCGATGGCGGTGGTGCCGAAATAGAGGCCGATCGTGCGCAGGCCGAGGCTGCCAAGCCGCTTCGGATCGCCCATGGCGATCATGCCGGACACGAGGGTGAAGAAGACAAGCGGAACAACCAGCATCCGGATCAGGCGAAGGAACAGGTCTCCCAGCCATTTGACCCAGTCAGTCGCGAAAATCGCAGCCGCATCGGGACCCAGACCGGCGCGCAGCCCTATGCCAGCGATTGTGCCGAGCACCAGTGCAGCGATCACGCGCTTCCACAGGTCAATTTCAAACCACCACTTCATCCACAGCTCCCTCAAAAGTTGGCCAGACCCTAGGGAGGAGATCATGGGAACGCAATTGGGGCTTTGTCCGGCACTGTAATCGGACCGCCAGTGCTTGCCAGAGGGGCAGGGGCGGCCTTATTGCGGCAAGGGATGGCAAATATTCGCGCTTCCCTGCCGATAGATGAGGTGCTGGGGGACATTTCTGCCCGCCTTGGCGAGGCGCCGCGGCTTGTGCTGGCTGCCCCGCCAGGGGCGGGCAAGACGACCCGCGTGCCCCTTTCTCTGGCAGGGTTCCTGGACCTGCCTGCGGTGGTAACCGGGCGCATCCTGATGCTGGAACCCCGCCGTATCGCGGCGCGCATGGCGGGGCAGCAGATGGCGAGAAGCCTTGGCGAGCCACTCGGCAAGCGCGTGGGCCTGACCACACGTGTGGACCGGAAAGTTTCGGCCGACACGGTAGTCGAAGTCATCACGGATGGCCTGTTTACCCGGCGGATCCTGAACGATCCGGAACTGACGGGTGTGGGGGCGATCCTGTTCGACGAATTTCACGAGCGGAGGCTGAATTCGGATCTTGGACTCGCTCTGGCGCTGGAAAGCCAGGCGGCGTTCCGAGACGACCTGAAGCTGCTGATCATGTCCGCAACGCTGGATACAGCCCGTGTATCCAAAGTGTTTGATGCGCCCGTCGTGGAGAGTGAAGGCCGGATGTTCCCGGTGGAGACGCGATACCTTGGCCGGTCGGAGGACCGTATCGAGGACCGGATGGCGGCGGCCGTCCGGCGGGCGCTCAGGGAAGAGGACGGATCTGTTCTCGCTTTCCTCCCGGGGGCGGGCGAAATCCAGCGCACGGCCGAGCGGCTGGGTGGGCTTGGCCCGGATGTGATCGTGGCGCCCTTGTTCGGGACGCTCAGCCCGGCTGAGCAGGATGCTGCTGTCCAGCCAGCGCCGGAGGGCAAGCGCAAGATCGTTCTGGCAACGGACATTGCCGAAAGCGCGCTGACCATTGAGGGCGTTCGGATCGTGATCGATTCCGGCCTGTCCCGGGTCGCGGAAGACAATATCGGCGGGCTTGGCTCGCGGCTCAGCACCGTGCGGGCGTCGCGCGCCTCGGTTGATCAGCGCCGGGGCCGTGCCGGGCGGCTTGAGCCGGGCGTCTGCTACCGCCTGTGGGACGAGGAAGCCACGCGGGGTCTGATGCCCGCGCCCGTGCCGGAGATCCTGTCGAGCGACCTGTCCGGTCTTGTCCTGACACTCGCCGAATGGGGTGAGCGGGACGCAGCGAACCTCACCTGGATGGATGCGCCGCCGGCAGGCCGCCTGAAGGCCGCTGTTGACCTGTTGGTGACCCTGCGTGCGGTGGATGAAGACGGGCGGCTCACACCGCTCGGGTCGGAGATGTCGCGCCTGCCATTATCGCCGCGGCTGGCGGCGCTTGTCGCCGGGGCGGAGGGCGGAGAACGTTCACTGGCTGCCGAAGTCGCGGCGCTCGCCGGAGAACGAGGCGTAGGCGGAACATCCATCGATCTGCGCGAGCGACTCGCCCGGTTCCGGCAGGAACGCTCGCCGCGCGCCCGCGTGCTGCAACAGCAGGCGAAGAGTTGGGGCAAGGGGGCCGCGCCATTGGGTGATCTTGCGAAACTACTGGCGCGTGCCTGGCCGGACGAGGTGGCGCGCAAGCGGCCCGGCAGTGCGGGCACTTACCTGCTCGCCTCGGGACGGGCGGCGGCCCTGCCGGAAAATGATCCGCTGGCGAAATCGGACTGGTTGGTCGTGGCCGATCTTGGCGGTGCTTCAAAAGAAGCGCGCATATCGCTCGCCGTGCCGATCAGTAAGGCAGATGCCTTGGCGAGCAGCGATGTGGTCAGCGAAGACCGCGCTGAATTTGATCCGAAGACGGGACGTTTCACGGCGCGGCGGGTGAAGGCGCTGGGGGCCATCGTCCTGTCCGAAGCGCCGCTGCCGAAACCGTCAGCCAATGTCGCCGCGAAGGCGATGCTGGATGCCGTGCGTGAGCAGGGTTTAGCCGCCATCAGCGCAGGGGAGGTGGTGGAGGAGACGCTGTCGCGCATCTCCCTTCTGGAGCGGTCGGGACTGGTGGAGGCGCAGAACCTTAGCGAAGAAAGCCTGCTTGCCTCGGTCGGGGACTGGCTGTTGCCATGTCTGAAGAAGGCCGGGGGGCAGGTGCCGGCGGACCACAAGGTACGCGAGGCGCTTGTGGCTTCGCTCGGCTGGCAGGTGCAGGAAGCGCTGCGCACGGGCGCGCCGCTGTCGCTGGAACTGCCGTCCGGACAGTCAGCGCGTGTCGACTATCTCGATCCGCGTGCTCCGCTCCTCTCGGCGCGGGCGCAGGCCTTCTGGGGGTGTACGGAGCATTTGCGGATTGCTGGGGGCCGCGTGCCGGTTACGGTGGAAATGCTGTCACCCGGCATGAAACCTGTTGCGACAACGCAGGACCTGCCCGCCTTCTGGCAGGGCGGCTACAAGGATATGGCGAAGGACATGCGCGGGCGCTATCCCAAGCATGACTGGCCGGACGATCCGGCGAATGCCCGCGCGCACGAAGGCCGGACGAAGAAGCGATTGTCATGAGCAAAGAAATAAACATCCGCAGCGATTGGCGGGACGGCGATGTCGAGCGCATCGTCGACCTGCATCGACGCGGCTATGAGCAGGAAGGCGGGCATCACTACGGCGCCGACTTCCTGGATCATGTCCGTCGTACGGTGGGAGAAGCCGACATTCCTTCGCGCCCCGGAAGCTGCGTCTGGTTCGTCGAGATGGATGGTGAAACGGTTGGCTGCGCGGCGATTGTGGACCGGGGTGATGCCGGCCAGCTGCGCTGGGTGGTGCTGATGCCGGAAACACGCGGGCTGGGCTTCGGCGGTAGATTGCTGGATGCAGCAATGAAACATGCCGAAGCGCAGGACTGGACTTCGATCTATCTCGAAACCACGGACGGGCTGGAGGCTTCGATGGCGCTTTACAAGCGGCTGGGTTTCGAAGTTGAGATCGCGGAGGACCGCCCGCTCTGGCATGGCGGCGGTCGGTTCATCCAGATGCGCAAGACGCTCTGACTTCAGAACGGACAGGGAAGGGAAAGCCTGAGGCGCTCGCCTGTGCCCGGATGATCGAACGCGATGGCGCTGGCATGCAGGTAAAGACGCGGCGCGGCGGCGAGAGCAGCTTCGTGGGCATAAAGTTCGTCGCCGAGGATCGGATGCCCGATTTCCGCGAGGTGCACGCGTAGCTGGTGTGAGCGTCCGGTGAGTGGCGTGAGGCGCATGCGGCTATGGGTCGTTCCGGTCTCAATGGTCTCGTACAGGGTCCGGCTCGGCTTGCCGATCTCGTGATCCACTTTCTGGCGCGGGCGGTTTGGCCAGTCCGTGATCAGGGGCAGGTCGATCTCGCCTTGGGTGGGATCAGGCGCGCCCCAGACATCCGCGATGTATTCCTTCTCCACGCCGCCCCGTTCGAACAGGCCGGACAGCGCAACCTGCATCACCTTTGACTGGGCGAGGATGAGCAGGCCGCTGGTGCCCATGTCGAGGCGGTGAACAGTCAGCGCGTCCGGATACTCCGCCTTGACCCGTGAGACGGCGCAGTCTGCTTTTTCCCGTCCTCGTCCGGGTACGGAAAGCAGGCCGGATGGCTTGTCGATCACGATCAGATGATCGTCGACATGCACATAGCGGACAGGTTCCTGCGGCGGGGCGTAGCGGGTCACACGACGAGGTCCGGCAGGGCCAGGCGGAAGACGGTGCCCTCCGGCCCGGTGGAGGCGAGCACAAGATCCCCGCCCATGCCGACCGCGAGTTCCCGCGCGATGACGAGGCCAAGGCCCGTGCCGGTCTTGCGGGAGGAAGCCGCGAAGGGCTTGAACAGATTGTCCCGCGCATTCGGCGGCAGGCCGGGACCGGTGTCTATGAACTCGACCCCATCACGTGTCAGCGTCACGGTGATGCGCTTTGGCAGGGAGGCGGCAGCCACCATGGCCTCGGCAGCGTTGCGGATCAGGTTCGCTGCCAACCGGTGCAAATGTTCCGGGTCCGCATTGATGATCCGGGCGCTTGGCAGGTCGTCGATAAACTCGACTTCCGGCCAGGCGGCGAGCGCTTCCGACGCGGCCTCCTCGATACAGCCGCGCAGGGAGACAGGCTGGATGTCCGGCGGCTGGGGCGCGGCCTTGCCATAGTCCAGCGTTTCGGAGGCGAGATTGATTGCCCGGGTGAGGGCGCGTTCGAGACGTGGGGCAGCCTTCTGCACGCGCGGGTCCTCCGATCGGGCCAGCGTGTCCGAGACAAGCTGCGCCGAGGCGAGCGAGTTGCGCAAATCGTGATTGATCTTGGCAACGGCTGTGCCGAGTTCGGCGAGGTGAGCGCGCTGGCGGAAGGCATCGGCCACGGCCTCTTCCATGTCGGACAGGGCATTCTGCGCACGGCCGATCTCGTCCCGCCGGGAAGTTGGCTGCAGCCGCCGGGACCAGCCGCCGGGGTCCATCCGGAACTGTTCGACACTGGCCGTGACCCGCGCCATCGGGCGCACGACCAGAAAGTGCAGGAGCACATAGATCACGGTCGCCGCGATCAGGGCGATCAGGAAAGACAGGCCGAGGATGCGCTGGCCATAGGCGTAAAGGTCTTCCCGGAGCGGGGCCTGCGGCACAACAACTTCGATGACGCGTTCAGGGGTCGAGCCGACGGCCGTGATCACCAGGATTCGGTCTTTCGAGGCAGCGAAGGCACCCATCACCTGCATCACCCGGCTGACAGCGGTCGTCTCGCGCAGGTCGAGCTGGTAAAAACTGCCCTCGATATCCATGCCGGAATCGAGCAGCTGAATATGCATGTCATCTTCGACTTCGGCCACGGAAAGGACCTCGGCATTTTCCAGCAATTGCTGGGCGAGTTCTTCCGACACCATGCGGGACGGTGAGGCGTCGAGGGCGAGAGCGGCAATCCGCGCGGCCTGAAGCCGTTCGGCCAGCCATGCATTCCGGAATCCGGAGGCGCTGGGGATGAAGATCAGGCCTTCGACAAACAGGATCGCGGCGAGGGTGAAGCCGAAAAGCCGGAACGATAGCCCATGGTACCAGCGTGCGGACGCAGGCTGGCGGACAGGGGCCGGAAGAGGTGCGCGTGCGTTACCGTTCACACGCGCTGAAGTAGCCTACGGGATGCGTTGGAGCAAGCCGACGAGACGCCGCGCGTTCTTGCTGAACACGACGGGCGTGAAGTGGGCGGAAGCCGCGCGTTTCACGACCTCTGCGCGTGTCGGATAGGGCGAGATGAAATTGGTCAGCGCGGTGAGTTTCAGTCCGTTCGACATGGCGACGGAGACAAGCTGGAGAATGTCGCCCGCGCCTTCGCCGACAATGGACGCTCCAACCAGTTTCCCCTTGTGCAGCACCAGTTTGCACTCGCCGAGCGTCTTGCCTTCGGCGATCGCCCGGTCGTTTTCATGGAAGGGAAAGGCGGAGGTGGTGACCTTGCCGCCAAATTTCGTGCGTGCTTCAGCCTCTGTGAGGCCGAGTTGCGCGACTTCCGGGCTGGTATAGGTGACGGCGGGCACGGGCAGGCTGGAGGCCCTGGTGCCCTGTTTGAAAAAGGCCCGCCGGGTAAAGACCGAGGCATGCCATCCGGCAATATGGGTGAATTGTTCCATGCCGGCCGCATCGCCAAGCGCCCAGACGCGCGGATTGGAGTGCGAGCGCAGTGTGTCGCCGACGGTGATGCCTTTCTGGCTGTACTCAACGCCGCCTTTTTCAAGGTCCAGCCCGTCCAGAACCGCGCGGCGGCCCGTGGCGACCAGTAGATGGCTGCAATCGATCACGGGCGTCGCTGTGCCATTGTCCGTGTGCACGCGGATATGGCCATTCTCCTGCATGACGCGCTGGGCTTTATGCTGCTCGAGGACCGTAACGCCCTCTTCGCGCAGGGTCTTGATGGCGATGGCCGCGTGATCGGCGTCTGCGCGCGGCATGGCGCGCCCCATCTCGATCACGGTGACCTTCGATCCAAGTCGGGTAAACGCCTGCGCCATTTCTACGCCAATTGGCCCGCCACCGAGGATGACGAGGTGTTCCGGAAGCTCCGGCAGGGTGAAGATGGTTTCATTGGTCAGGAAAGGCACATCCTTCAGCCCCTCGATGGGTGGGATGAAGGCGCGCGAGCCTGTGGCGATGATGATGCGCCGGGCCTGGGTGCAAGATGTGTCCGAGACAATTGTCTTCTTGTCAGCAAACCGGGCGGCTTCCCGGATGACGGTGACGCCCAGGCCTTCGAAGCGTTCCTGGCTGTCGACCGGGGCAATCGTGGCGATCGCGCCGGAAACATGTGCTTTGACGGCGTCCCAGTCCGTTTTTGGATCCTGAGTCCGGATTCCGTACTTTTTGGCCTCGCGCACGCCGGCTGCGGCCTTTGCCGCGCTGAGCAGGGCCTTGGACGGTACGCAGCCATAGTTCAGGCAGTCCCCGCCCATTTCGTGCTTCTCGTACAGCACGACTTTCAGGCCCAGCATGGCGGCGCCGGCGGCAGCTGACAGGCCGCCCGACCCGGCCCCGATGATGCAAAGGTCGGCTTTCAGGGTTTTGACGGAGTCACTCATGCGGGCGGGCTTTCGATTTCGGGGATCTTGCGGCCAAAAAATTTCTTCCAGACAACCGGCATGAGAGACACGACTGCGAGCGCGGCGAAGGCGGGAACAAGGTTTCCGGCAACGGCGGCAATGTCAGGATTCTCTCCGGCTTCGAATGTCGCGCCGAGGCCAGCGCCGATCCAGGTATAAGCGACCACGCCGGGGATGATGCCGAGAGCGGTGGTCAGGGCATAGTCGGGATAGCGTGCACCCAGCAGGGCCGGGGCGATATTGGCCACCGGGAAGGGCACGATAGGCAGGAAGCGCAGGGCGAACATGTAGGAGCGCGGGTTTTCACGGAAGCCTGACTCCATCTTTCGCAGGAACGGACCTGCCCGTTCGCGCAGCATGCCGCCAAAGGCAGTGCGAGCCGCAAGGAACAGGAGGCTTGCGCCCAGAGTGGCACCCACGACGGTCGTGACCGATCCGCCTGCCAGCCCGAACAGGAAGCCGCCCGCAATGGTGATCCAGAGGGCGCCCGGCACCATGAAAAGCGTGGAGAGCGCGTAGATCAGGACATAGGCCGCCACCGCGATGAGGAGGTTACCCTCCACAAAGCTGCGCAGGGCTTCATGCTGTTCGCGCAGGGTCTGCAGCGACAGATAGTCGAACAGGCCAAGGCGCCAGCCGGCCAGGAGGCCGCCGGCGATCACATAAACCGGCCAGAGGCGCTGCCAGAGTGGGGCAGCAGGTTTGTGATTTGTCTCGGTCATTCGGTCTCGGCCTTCTTGGTGTCGTTGAGGGACCAATTGTACTCATACGCACGAATGCGCGGATTGGAGTGGATTTTTTCGGCCAGACCGGAATCGGCATAGGCCAGAAGATGGTCGATGACGGCCTGTTTCGATCCGCCGAAATCGGCTTCGAACCAGTCATAGATGGAAGACACCCTGAGGCCACGGGGCGTTACGGTCACGCCGCGGGGGTCGTTGATGTAGGCCCGGGCGGCAGCGGCGAGGTCTTCGTCCAGCGTCTCGGCCTGCCAGGCTTTGACCTGAAGATTCGGGCAGGACACCGCCGCGCAATTGATCGCATAGTGCACCAGCGGATTGCCGAAACGCGGGCGCAGGATGGCGTGCTCGATCTCGTCGAGAGAGACGGTTTGGCCATCCGCCACCACTTTGATCTTCTTCCATGGCCCGCCAAACAAGTGGCCATCGCGGATCGAGCCTGTGGGGTAATTCTCCAGGATGTAGCGCATGGTGACAGCATTATAGAGGTTGGCCCACGCCGCGAAGGTGGCTGCGTCGGTCCCGGAAAGATCCATCTCCGCGAATTTCGCGATATAGGTATCCAGCGCCGCGCGGTCCTCGGCATTGGCCTTGAAGGCGGCATAATCGACCCGGTTCACCCCATCGATGCCGGGCTGGACGTATTTCTTCAGCAGGCAGGTCCACGCGGCATGCACCGGTTTTTCAGCAGGTTGTTGCTGTACCATGCCGGAAACCGGCACGGCTGGCTGCGCCAGTGCGCTGAGTGGTGTCAGGGCGAGGGCCACAGGTAGGGCAAGGCGGCAGGCGGCTCCGGGCATGGGGCGGTTGGCTCCAGAATGGGCAAAATGAGGCCATGACATAGCGCAGCTGGCCGGGATATGCCCGTCACGCCTTGATCTTCAGCGATCAAAGACCCGTGATTGGAATGTCAGGCGGTCAGCCGCCTGTGGCGGGCGTATCGATCTCCATCCAGTCCTGCGGCTGCAGATTGTAGACCATGTCCATGACCTCGAACCCGATGCCATTCGGAAGCCGGGAACTGGAGTTCCAGAGGATAACGACGCCCGTGTCGCGTTCCGGATCGAACAGGATGTAGGAGCGGTAGCCCTCGACGGCGCCGCGGTGGCCGATGACGCGGTCGCCATTCTCTCCATATTTGTAGATCCGCCAGCCAAGACCGTAGCGGGCGTCGCGCACGGTGCCCCGGTACCGGCTGGACATGCGCCGCTGCTCGCCGCTCGTATAGACGCGTGGAGTCTGCAGCATGTCCAGCGCCGCTTCGCTGAGCACGTCGGGGGCCAGCCCCATCTGCGCGCGGGCGTAGCGGGCGAGGTCCATGATGGATCCGTTCACACCGCCGGCGGCCGGAACATTGTAATAGTCGTCATTGACAATTTTTTCCTGCGGCGGGCCCGGCACGCGGGACCGCTTGGTGTGGGGGCGGGCCCAGGAGGGGGAGGTCTGAAGCCCGACCCGCCCGATGCTGGCGGTCACCATGCCGAGCGGTTCAAAGACCGAATGCCGGACGGCATCCGCATAGGGCGCGTGGGTCACGTCTTCGACAATTTCGGAAACCGTGTCGTAGGCAACGTTCTGATAGGTATGGCAATCGCCAACCGGGCAGAGCGGCTTCAAATTGGCGAGGCTTCGGCGGATTCTTGCGGCATCCCAGCCATCTTCCAGACGTGTGTCATAGGCGTTTGGCACGATGCCCAGCCGGTGGGACAGCACATCTTCCAGCGTCGCGCGATTTTCCGCCCCTCCAGGCAGCCGGAGGGAGGTTTTGAACTTCGAGACCGTGTCGGTCAGGTTCAGCTGGTGCCTGTCGGCGAGGATCGCCACTTCCGTTGCCGCGACGCCTTTGGACAATGACGCCCACCGGAACACGGTTTCCTGGGTCACGGGCGATCCGCCGCGCTCGGTCACGCCATAGCCATTCGCGAAACTGATTTCGCCCTTGTCGATCACGGCAACGGCAAGGCCGACGATTTCTTCATTGGCCGCCAGACGGCCGATCCGCTCATCCAGACGCTTGTAGTCGATCGACTGTGCGAGGGCGGCGGGAAGCGGAAGCGTTGCAGCAAGACAGATCGCCAGCGTGCGCAGGAAACGCATATTCTCATCTCATCTTCAGCGGCCCGCCCAGGCTCACTCACACCAAGACTCCCGGCGCGTGTAAAGATCAATGGATGCAACCGGGTGAAAACTGTAGGTTCTTCCGGCAGGCGGCGGGCTGGCATGACCGCTTTTGATGCTGATTGCATGACTTGACCCGGCGCTGCCGGGCCTGTATTGGCCCCTCTTTCCGAGACACTTAGCTTCCAGAGCAGACCGATGAAACGCACTTTCCAGCCGAGCAACCTCCGCCGCAAGCGTACGCACGGCTTCCGCGAGCGCATGGCCACCAAGAATGGCCGCAAGGTGCTGGCACGCCGCCGCGCGAAGGGCCGCAAGTCCCTGTCCGCTTAAGACCGGCGCCAGTCCGCCTCTCCGAAGGGGATGGCCGTGACGGCAGATACCGACAAAGCTTTGATTGAGGTCGTACGCCTGCGCGTGCGGCCTCAATTCATTTTCGTCCGCGGCGGCCGGGCCGAGCGGCGCAGGTCCCTCGTGGTGCAGGCCCGCAAGCGGGCAGGGGAACAGCCGGGCCACCATGCCGGGGCCGGGTTCACGGCCACGAAAAAGATCGGCAATGCTGTCATCCGCAACCGGGCCAAGCGGCGCCTGCGCGAAGCCGCACGCCAGCTATTGCCGCGCCTCGGGCAGCCGGGCTGGGACTATGTGTTCATTGCGCGTCAGGATACCGCTGATATTGGCTGGCCGCGTTTGCTTGACGATATGGAAAGCGCACTGATAAGCCTCGCCGCTGATTAAACCCGCCGCCCATCCGGGCGCTCCTGCTTTAAGATTCCGGGACCCCCGAGATGGAAAAAGAAGACCAGCGCAATTTTCTGCTCGCAATGGTGCTGATGATTGCGCTCGTGCTGGGCTATCAGAAATTCTTCGTTGAGCCCGCTCAGAAGAAGTATGAGGCACAGCAGGCCGCAATCGAAGCGGAAACCCAGGCCAAGACGACCGACACCGGTGTTGTGGCGGTCGACCAGCTGAAACCAGTGGAAGAGGCGCTCGCCGACAATCCGCGCATCGGGTTCGAAGGCCAGGGCGTGGATGGTTCCATCCGTCTTGCCGGCGCGCGCATCGATGATGTCAGCCTGCACGACTATTATCTTACGGTGGAGAAGAAGCAGGAAGTGCGCCTGTTCCGCCCTGAGAACAGTGAGTACGGCTACTTCGCGACATATTACTGGGCTTCCGGCGGCACGCTGGTTGCCGGGCGCAATTCCCCATGGACCGTGGTCTCCGGCGACAAGCTGACCCCGACCTCGCCAATTGTGCTGAAGCTGGAAGGCGATGGCGTCACGATTGAGCGGACTGTCTCGCTGGACGAGAACTACATGTTCACCTTCACCGACAAGGTGACCAACACGTCCGATACGGCGCGCAGCTTCCGCGCGATCGGATCGATTGAACGATTTGGCGATTTCAAAGGCTTCCTTGAAGCGACGGACCCCGGTTCCTCGGTTTCCACGGCCGCGCATATGGGCCTGATGGGCCATACCGACGGCTCGCTGCGCCTGAAGAAGTTCAATGGCCTCTACAAGATGAAAGACATCAAGGGAGAGTCCGCGGACGGCACTTTCCCGTCGTCGGATGGCGGCTGGTGGGGCCTGTCCGACAAATACTGGCTGGGCGCGCTCATCCCGCAGCAGGACATGTTCTTTGCCGGCCTCGTCGACAAGCGGAAGCTTGCGACCGGCAAGGATCTGGAGCTGCGCACAGAGTCCGCTTCGCTTGATCTTGCGCCTGGCGCCAGCGCGACGATGGAAAACCGCATCTTTGCAGGCGCCAAGCGCTACGAAGTGCTGAAGGATTACGAAAAGAACCTTGGCATTCCGAATTTCGAAGATGCCATCGACTGGGGCATGCTGTTCTTCCTTACCAAGCCTTTCTTCTATGCGCTCGAATGGCTGTCCGGCATTGTTGGCTCATTCGGCTGGGCCATTCTTGCCTTTACGGTGCTCGTCAAGCTGCCGCTCGTGCCGCTCTATAACCAGAGCTACAAGTCGATGGCGAAGATGAAGAAGCTGCAGGAGCCGACGCAGGAAATCCGCGAACGGTTCAAGGCGGATCCACAGCGCCAGCAACAGGAGATCATGAAGCTCTACAAGGAAGAAGGCGCAAACCCGCTCGGCGGCTGTCTCCCGATCCTTGTGACGATCCCGATCTTCTTCGCGCTGTTCAAGACGCTCTATGCCACGATCGAAATGCGCCACGCCTCCTTCATGTTCCTGAAGGACCTCTCGGCGCCAGACCCGACGGCGATCGGCAATCTGTTCGGCCTCATCCCGTGGTGGTCCGCGGCTGACCTGAAGGCCATCCCGTTCATCGGCATGGTGATCGGCGTCGGTATCCTGCCGATCCTCTATGGGGCCACCATGGCGGCCCTGCAGACCCTGTCTCCGCCGCCGCCGGATCCGATGCAGCGCCGCATGATCCAGTTCATGCCGCTGATCTTCCTGTTCGTGTTCGGAGGATTCCCGGCCGGCCTGGTCATGTACTATATCTGGTCGAACACGCTGTCCTTCATCCAGCAATACTTCATCATGCGCCGGAACGGTGTGGATACCGAGATCGGCAAGTTCGTGAAGAAGCTGTTCACGGGTGGCAAGGAACCCGCCAGCTGATCCGATGACAGAAGACATTTCCCCGGCAGGGCAGGGCCCCAGCGACGACGCCCTGGAAGCGGGCCGCCTCCTGTTTGCAGGTGAGGCCACCTTCGTCATGGGCGTCGTGAACCTGAAGCAGCTGCCAGCCGCCGACCGGCCGGAAGTCTGCTTTGCGGGCCGCTCCAATGTCGGCAAATCCAGCCTGATCAACGCGCTGACAAACCGGGCGAAACTTGCGCGCTCCTCGGCAGAACCAGGCCGGACACGCGAACTGAATTATTTCGATATTGGCGAAGGCCAGCTCTACCTCGTGGACTTGCCGGGCTTCGGGTATGCCAAAGTGTCCCGCTCACAGACCGAGGCGTGGACGCGTCTCACCAAGTCCTACCTGCGCGGTCGCCCGTCGCTTCGCCGGGTCTTCCTGCTGGTCGATGCCCGCCGTGGCCTGATGGATACGGACGAAGAGGTCATGGACATGATGGACAAGTCCGCCGTGACCTATCAGATCGTCCTGACCAAGGTGGACAAGGTCGCGAAGGGCGAAGTCGACACGCTCGCCGCAAAGATCGCCGAAAAGCTCAAGAAGCGCGGCGCGGCTCACCCGGTTGTGCGCATGACGTCTTCGGAGAAGGGCTGGGGCATCCCGGAACTGCGCGCCGAGATTGCGGGCCTGATCTAGTCCGCCTGCTTTCCGGGATGGTAGCGCCGGGTCGCATTTTCGGCGATTTCCAGCCAATCCAGATGTGCCTTGCGCCAGTTTTCCGAAGCAAACAGTTCGGACTGGTCGGCATAGTGCGTCGAATTCGGATCCAGCGTGGACGAGCCGAAGGGGTGGATGACCCGGGCGGTCTGATTGCCGTCGCTGTCCCACTCCACCAGCGCAATCCATGTGTCACCGGCATTCATGTGCAGTTCGCCATCATCACGAATTTTGGCTGGATAGACGGCGCGCAGCGTATCCGGCCCGCCGCTGATCGGCCAGGTCTGGTCTCCGCGGGCGAGCTTGTTTACCTCGCTCCATTCCGGATCGATCCGGCCGTGATGTTCCATCAGCCAGCTGACGGCTTCCCGGAACGCTGTTTCCGGTGGGGGTGCGGGTTCATGGGTGAAGCGCGCCGTAATCTCGCGCAGGGTTGTCAGCCCGCCAAGCGCTGCGTGGCGGGAGTGCATGTCCATGCCAAAGTCCCACTCTGCCAGGAACGCCGCCGCTTGGGCCAGCTCAGGCTCGTCGTTCCAGTCACGCGTGAGCACGGCATCGATCACCTGCCGGGCCTCCGACCCTTCGGCATAGGCGGTATCAAACTTGATGGAGAGCAGGCGGGCCCGGTCCATCGTGATCGTGCCGTCCGTAAGTTCCATGATGCGGAGCGCCCGATTGGTCTGGTTGGTCTGGAGGCCCATGCTTTGTGGGAAGTCTTCCGGCCTCAGATTGTCCGGTCCGTCCGTCGCGCTGTAAGGCGTGTTGTTGGCGTTGAAGACAAAGCCGGAAGCGGGATTGATCAGTTTCGGCACGTGGGCCCAGTCGCGATAGCCTTGCCAGATCAGGTCCGACCGGTCACCCGGCAGGTCACCGTCCCAATCCCAGGCATCTTCCCGCGCGGGATACTGTCCATTATGGATGAAGCCGACATTCCCGGCCTTGTCGGCAAAGACATAATTGATCGAGGGCAGGGCGTTGATCGACATGGCGTCGAGGAAACTGTCCAGCCCGGCCGACCTGTTCAGCCGGTAATACTGTTCCAGCTGACGGATCTCTCCCATGCCGGCATAGCGGATGGCATAGGTGCCGGTCGGTGCTTCAATCACCGGTCCGTGGGCGGAGCGGAGGACGGGGCGTTTCACCTTCAGGGCAAACGGCCCCCACAGCTTCACATGAAGGGTGGCAGTGGATGTTTCAAAATCCTGCCATGCGCCATCAAGCAGATACTGGTCCTCATTTTCCGGATTGCGGGTCAGGACGTAGGTGTCCGACAGATCCTGTGCGCTGACCGTGTTGGCCCAGCCGATATCATGGTTGAAGCCATGCAGGATGACCGGTGTGCCGGGGAAAATGCCGCCGGTAATGTCGAGGCCTTCGTCGGAGACCATGTGCGCTTCATACCAGGCGACCGGGCCGGTCAGCGGCTGGTGGGAGTTGATGATCAGGCGCGTCACCCCGTCTCCACTTCGGGAAGGTGCCACCGCAAAGGCGTTCGATCCGCGTTCGGACAGGGTTTTGGGCGCCATGAGGAAGGCTTTCCTCTCACCCTGCGGATCAAGGGCGATGGCTTGTGAGTAATCGCCGGAGAACAGGCCGGTCAGCGTTTCGTCCAGGCCATAAAAGAAGGGTGTCTTGAACAGGAAGCCGGCAATGATGTCCTGCGGGGTGAACGGGGCAAGTCCGGCCCAGGTCTCGTCCGGGTGCTCCGACGCATAGAGGTTCAGTCCAGCAGCGTAGGCCTCGGCCACCGCCTTCACGTCTTCTGGCACGTCGCGCTCATACCGGGCGTCTATGGTCTCCCACACGCCCAGCAGGGAGACGAGATAATCGGCGGGCGCGGCGTCCTTTCCCCGATAGCGGGACAGGCGTCCACGCGTTACGGCGACGACCTCCTGGATGGTCTCGAAATCATCCTCGGCATGGGCGTAGGCAAGACCGAAGGAGGCATCCCGGTCCCGTTCGCCGCGGATGTGGGGCACGCCATATTCGTCGCGCAGGATTTCCGCATCATAGCCTTCGGAGGTGGCCGCCAGAACAGCTGGGGAAGGGTTCGCAGGCAGAGGATCCCACAGGAAGACCCCGGCACCTGCAAGAACGACCAAGGCGAGCCCCCCGAGACCGGACAGAAATCGTATCATCAGCTGCACACCCTCGACCTCGTACACTTGCAACATTAGGTGGCTTTTCAGGTGCAGCAAGCGCCTTATCGGTATTGGCGAATCGGATGGCGGAACCGATGCCCCGGATTGCCGCGGCGAATACCCGTTTCGTGATTGCACAAAGCGCGTTAAAGGGGCGGCCATGACTGATGATTTCTCCGCCGCCCAGTTCACCGCGAAAACCCTGTCAGAGGCGCTGCCCTATATTCAGCGCTATGTCGGGCAGATCGTCGTCGTGAAATATGGCGGGCACGCCATGGTCGATGAAGGACTGTCCGCCATGTTTGCGCGCGATGTCGTCCTGCTGAAAACGCTCGGCCTCCACCCGGTGATCGTGCATGGCGGCGGCCCGCAGATCGGCAAGCTGCTCGACCGGCTGGGCATTGTCTCGGAATTCAAGGGCGGCCTGCGCGTGACGGACGAAGCGACCATGGAAGTGGTCGAGATGGTCCTCTCAGGCCCGATCAACAAATCCATTGTCCGGGCGATCAACCAGGCAGGCGGTCTCGCCGTCGGCCTTTCGGGCTCCGATGGCCAGCTGCTGCAGGCGACCAAGGCCACGAAGACCGAGCGCGATCCGGACAGCCATATCGAGCAGGTGCTTGACCTCGGCTTTGTGGGAGAGCCCACAGGCGTCGATACCAGCGTGATCGAAGCGTTGCTGCAGGCCGATTCCCAGCTGATTCCGGTAGTGGCGCCTGTCGCCATGGGCCCGGACGGGCACCGCTTCAATGTCAATGCAGACACGGCCGCCGGCGCGCTCGCCGAGGCGCTGGGAGCCAGCCGCCTGTTGCTCCTGACAGATGTTGCCGGCGTGCTGGACAAGGACAAGAATTTGATGCGCGACATCAAGGTGGCCGACATTCCGCGCCTGATCGAGGACGGTACAGCTGTTGGTGGCATGATACCGAAGCTTGAAACCGCGGCGCATTCCGTAAATCATGGTGTCGGGGCGGCGGTTATTCTGGATGGACGTGCGCCGCACGCCCTCCTCATGGAGCTGTTTACCGAACATGGCGCTGGAACGCTCATTTCGTAACGTCCTGGCAGCCCTTGCGGTTGCCGTGTGTTTCCCTGGCCTTGCCGCTGCCGCGCAGGAATCCGGCGCGAAAGACGGCTGGAAGCTTTGCAACAAGACGTCATACATCATCGACGCCGCTTTCGGGGTGCCTGAGGAAAAGGACATCACGGTCGAAGGCTGGCTGAAGCTGCGCCCCGGCGAGTGCAAGGTTGCCGTCGAGACGCCGCTGGAGCCGAAATACCATTTCCTCTATGCGCGGACCTCGCTGGCCCATCGCGGCGGTGCGCGTGAGTGGGGCGGCCGTACAGAGCTGTGCGTCGACCCGACGGGGAGCTTCACGCTGGAAAACCCGCCCGAATGCGCACCCATGGGGCTGGAAGCCCGCGGGTTCCGCGCGGTGGAAGTGTCCAGCAAGGTCCGCTGGACGACGGACCTGACCGAGATCGAGAATTACAGCCTCGACAAGGCCCGCGCAGCCGGGCTGCAGCGTCTGCTGGAAGAGGCTGGCATCGCCAGCGGCGCCATCGATGGCAACATCGGCCGACGGACCCGTATCGCGATCGGCGAATTCCTCAAGCAGAACAAGCTGCCGGCCGACACATCGGACGACGATCTGATCGACTTCCTCGAACAGGTTGCGAAGGAGCGGGGCCGTAATGTCGGCTTCACGCTCTGTAATCGCACCAAGAAGCGGATCTGGAGCTCCATCGCGCGGCGCGGGGCCGAAGGCTGGGAGAGCCGGGGCTGGTGGCTGCTTGAGGCTGGCGGCTGTGCCCGTGTGATCGACCGGCCGCTGCGGGGCACCGAATATTACGTCTATGGCGAAATGGAAGACGGCTCGAAAATCCGCACGCTGTCCAAGGCATCGGATGCATTTTGTGTCGGCCACGCGAAATTCGCCATCGCCGGGCGCGACCAGTGCGAGGCCTCGGCCTATCGCACGGCTCTGTTCGCGGCCACGCCTCCTCCGACCGAGCGCAAGCTGGTCTTCGAATTCTTCGAGCGGGACTTCGCCAAGGCAGGCGGCAATGACCGTTAAGGCCCCCGGCGTCCACATCGCCCCGTTCGGGAAGTTCGACCACGTCAGCGACTGGGTCTTCGATCTCGACAACACGCTGTACCCGGCCGAATGCGACCTGTTCGCCGAGATCGACACGCGCATGACGGCTTTTGTCTCCCGCGTGCTGGCCCTGCCGCCCCAGGAAGCCCGCAAGGTCCAGAAGGACTATTACAAGACCTATGGCACGACCCTGTCGGGCCTGATGCATGTGAACCAGATCGAGCCGGCCGATTTCCTGCACTATGTGCACGACATTGACCTGTCACCGCTGCCGGATCTGCCGGATTTACGCTCGGCGATCGAGGCACTGCCGGGCCGCAAGTTCGTCTACACGAATGGCTCGCGCCGTCATGCCGAGCGCGTGACCGAGAAGATGGGGCTCTCGCATCTGTTCCATGACAGCTTCGGCATTGAGGATGCGGCCTATACGCCGAAGCCCCGGCAGGATTCCTACGATCGGTTCTGCGGCCTGCACGGCGTCGATCCGAAACAGTCCATCTTCTTCGAGGACCTCGCCCGGAACCTGCTTCCAGCAAAGGATATGGGCTTCACGACGGTGCTGGTGCATTCCGAAAAGGACTGGAGCCACGAGCCCATTGAAGCGCGCCCTGCGACGCTTGAGGACATTTTGAAGGATGACGGGCCGGATCACATCGACTATGTCACCGGCGACCTCGCGGCCTTCCTCGAAGCGGCGCGGGACACGCTGAAATAAGAACCAGAACTGGGGGAAAACCCATGACCGAAGCCCTTGCCCGCGTAATCGATTCTGCCTGGGAGGCGCGCGACACGCTCTCGACTGAAACGAAAGGCGAAGTGCGTGACGTCGTGGATGCCGCCATCGACCTGATCGACAAGGGTGAGGCCCGCGTCGCCGAGAAGGGCGCCGACGGCGAATGGGTTGTGCACCAGTGGCTGAAGAAAGCCGTACTGCTGTCCTTCCGCCTGAATGCCAATGGCATGATCGGCGGCGTACCGGGCGGCGGCAATTGGTGGGACAAGGTGCCTTCCAAGTTCGAAGGCTGGGGCGAGACTGAATTCAAGGAAGCCGGCTTCCGAGCCGTGCCGCCCTGCGCCGTGCGCCGGGGCGCCTTCGTTGCGCCGAACGCCGTGCTGATGCCGTCTTATGTGAACATTGGCGCCTATGTCGGTGAAGGCACGATGATCGACACCTGGGCCTCTGTCGGCTCGTGTGCGCAGGTCGGTGCGAACTGCCACATCTCGGCGGGCACGGGCATCGGCGGCGTGCTTGAGCCGCTGCAGGCGAACCCGACCATTATCGAGGACAATTGCTTCATCGGCGCGCGTTCTGAAGTCGTCGAAGGCGTGATCGTGGGGGAGGGGTCGGTGATCGCCATGGGCGTGTTCATCACCCAGTCCACCAAGATCGTGAACCGCGCGACCGGCGAGATCAGCTATGGCAAGATCCCTCCTTACTCGGTCGTCGTACCGGGCACGCTGCCGGATCCGAAAGGCGGTCCGAGTCTCGCCTGCGCCGTCATCGTGAAGACGGTCGACGCCCAGACGCGTTCCAAGACCGGCGTGAACGAGCTGCTGCGGGACTAGGCAGCCTGCTTCTGTTCCGCGGCGTCACGGGTTCCACTGCCCGGTGAAACGCGGTCTGATCCGCTGGTAAGCGGAGAATCACGCATGGCCAAGAAGCTGAAGCAGCACAAGGCGGTGGGCGAAGAGTATCTCGCCACCGTGGGAGAGAAGCTTAAAGTCACGCACGCCTTTCCATTTCCGGCCTCTGCCGTCTGGGCGGCGCTGCTGGATGCGAAAGCGTGGACGGAATGGCTTGCGATCACAAAGGTGACCTGGACCAGTCCGGAACCCTATGCCGTCGGCACGACGCGGACGGTCGAGATCGGCGACATGGTCATCGACGAGGTCTTCTTCATCTGGGAAGAGGGCAAGCGGATGGCCTTCTATTTCGACAAGTCGACCCTGCCGATCTCCGCGGGTGTTGAAGACTATCACGTGGTCGAAACACCGGATGGCTGTGAGCTGCGCTGGGCCGGCAAGGCGAGCGCGCCGCTTTTCCTTGGCGGCATTGTTTCGAAGCAGCTGGCCAAGGGCATCGCCGAAGGTCTGCCAAAGCTGGAAGCCCTGATCCACGACAATCCCGGCCGGTTCGGGCTCAATTGATGTTGCGGGCCTGATACAGGCGGAAATTTCCAGATTTAACCCTTCAGGGTGATGAAGGTGCCGGTGTTTCCGGCGTCTATGGCTCCATCAATGACAGCGATGGAGCCGCTCCTATGAAACACCTGATCCTAGTCCCAGCTTTGGCAATGGTCCTTGCCGCCTGCAGCACGACTGCCGGCGCGTCCGGAGATACGGCGGAACTTGCCCCTTTGCTGGTGGCGAATCAGCCCGGAGACGGTGACATGAGCTGTGAACAGATCTCTGCCGAAATCGACAATATGAACCTGCTGATCGTCGAGGCGGAACAGGCATCGGCAAATGCGGAGGCATCAGGCGCTGCTGCGGGCGCCACCACCGGTGCGGCGGTCAATGCTGCGCTCTATAGTGGTGCGCTTGGCCGCATGCCCGGGCTGGGTTTTGCCGCCAATGCTGCCGGTGGCCTCGCAAAACAACAGGCCGAGGCGCAGGCTGAACGACAGGCAGAAAATGCCAGACGGGCCGAGCTGCGCCGGACGGCTCTGACAGGAATCTCTGCAGGCAAGGGCTGCTGAGCTGGGTGGGGGGGACGCACTATCGGCTCGACTCTCTCTGCGATAGTGCGTCGTCCACTGCCTCCGAAATGAATTCTGCGACCCGGCCGGGCCGCTCATGGAGGATGATCGAACCGGCATCCGGCTCGATCGTGAAGCGTGCATCATGCAGGCGTTCGGTGACTGCGCGTACATCGTCAGGCCGGACGATACGGCATTTCTCTGGCTGCAGCCAATATTGCGGGCAGCGCACCTCATTGAGATGCGGCCCCCAATCTGAGTGTTTGGATAATTCGTCGAGATAAAAGGGCGAACCGCCTTGTTCGCAGGCGTGAAATATTCCCAGTGCGTGCGCTTCCAAGGCACCGGGCCGGGCCAGGGCCCGCATGTCTGCCTCTGATTGGCTGTAGCGGTCGATCAGGAAATGCTTGGCGCCGCGTCGCCTGAAACTGCGCAGGCCCAGCGCATTGCTAAGTTTCAGGACCGATGGGGCATGCCGTGCAGACATGGCTGCCAGCCGGACGCGCCTGTCCATGCCGGAATAGTGTTCCTTCGAGAGGGGGATACCACCATTCACCAGGATAAATGATGCGGCGCGCGGGCCAAGCGCATTGACGAGCCGTGCTCCATGGCTGGTACCAAGTTGCTGCGCGATGACATGCACTTCTCCGCTCGTATGCTGATCGATCACAGCCAGTGCATCCTGAAGGCTTGTTTCCTCGAATGCCGCCTCGGTCTCCGGCGGGCTGGTATAGCCATAGCTTGGGCGGGAAGGAGCCAGTAGCGTGACGTCCCGCGCTGCAAGATGCTCCAGGAATTCAGTCTGGAAGAACGGCCCCTGGATCAGGGCGTGGAGGAAGACGAGCGTACGCTTGCCTGTTCCGTGCCGGTAAAAGGCAACCGTTCGCCCTGCGCGTTGCAGCGTATGCATGTGTTCACGCGGCGTGGTCCAGCTCGTCAGCAGGTCATCACCGGACGCCCCGGGTATCTGATGGAGCATGAAGGCAATGCCAGCAGACAGCTGCACCAGGTCGGCAATGCGGGCGCAGCCGGTCTTCCGCAGGATGCTCTTTGACTGAGCCTTGATGGTTTCGGTCGAACGTCCGCGCTCATCGGCGATCTGTTTCGGGGCCTTGTTGGAGAGGTAGCCGGCGAGCACCTGAGTTTCAGACTCTGTCAGGCCGAGCGCCGTGCCCAGCCTGTCCAGCAATGTCTCGGACCAATGGACGAAGGACAGGGAGATGCGAAGGGCCGCGTCCGGGTCTGCCGGGCGGTGGATCAGGCCAAGACATGTGCTTTCGGCATCTTCGCCGATATTGCCCAGGAAAATCCTGTCCTGTTCTTCTGCCCGGTTCAGCGTCTTGTGGATCAGCCCCCGCGTGTCTGGATCCAGTGGCAGCTCTTCCAGCGGCACAGGCAGGTCGCATTTCAGTAACACGCCTGCAGCATCATTGCCGCTGACCTGCAGGCTGCCAGGCCTGATCTGCAGGACGGCGTGATACGGATCCTGACTGACTGATTGCGACTTTTCCAGCGCGACGGCCATGTCGAAGATTTCCAGCAACCGATCCGTGTGCGTATCAAGTTCCGATTGTGCGGCCTCATTCTGCAGGACAGACGGGCTGATCTCGCCGGTCTTCAGGTTCACGGCAAAAAAATCGTGCGCTGTGTCCAGGAAACTTTCAAAGGCCGTGTTGTCCAACGGGACCTGATAAGCGACGCCGAGCAATTCGATATAAGGTGCTTCTGCCGCTGTATCTGAGGAGGGCGGTTTCACGATGTCGGAACTCACTACCAGTCAATACACAGGAATGGCTGGTGCGTCCCGCATGGGCCGCACCAGCGTTTGCCAGCATATTCAGGCAGTCTCGTTGCGGCAAGCCGACGAGACCCGGCGTCCGGGTCAGTCAAACACAACGACCTGACGGGCGACGGTGCCCTTGTTGTCCTTCAGGTTCTGCAAGGCGCCCGTGATGCCGTCGAGACCGATCCGGTCGGAGACGAGATCGTCGAGGTGCAGCTTGCCTTGCCGGTAGAGTTCCACGAAGCGCGGGAAGTCGATGCGGAACCGGTTGGAGCCCATGACAGCGCCCTGCAGGCGTTTCTCCGTGACCAGAAGTTCGATGCCCGGCACTTCGATGTTCACGCCCGGTGTGATCATGCCGATCACCGTGGCGACGCCGCGCGGGCGCAGCATGTGATAGGCCTGTTCGGCGGTCTGCTTCAGGCCGACACATTCGAAGGAATAATGCACGCCGCCCTTGGTCAGTTCCTTGATCGTCTCGACCGCATTGACCTTGGACGGATTGACCACATCGGTGGCGCCGAAACGCACGGCCATCTGAAGCTTCTCGTCCGACAGGTCGACGGCGATGATCCGGCTGGCTCCGGCAATCGCGGCACCATTGATGGCGGACAGGCCGACGCCACCGCAGCCGACCACGGCGACGGTCGAGCCGGGCTCCACCTGCGCCGCATGGAAGACCGAGCCGACGCCCGTGATCACGCCGCAACCGATCAGGCAGGCGCGGTCCAGCGGCATGTCCTTGTCGATGGCGCAGAGCGTGTTCTCGTGCACCAGGATCTGTTCGGCAAAGGAGGAGAGGTTCAGGAACTGGCCGACCTTCTCGCCCTTGATCGACAGGCGCGGGGCTTCCGTCATCTGGCGCTGGAACTGTTCCCTGTTGATCGTGTGGCAGATCGACATGTGCCCGGAGAGGCAGTATTCGCACGTGCCACAGAAGGGTGAGAGGATGGAGATGACATGGTCACCCGGCTTCACCGCCGAGACCATGGAGCCGACCGCCTCCACAACGCCGGCGCTTTCATGGCCGAGGATCACCGGCACTTCGGTCGGGAAGTTCCCATCCCAGAAATGCACGTCTGAATGGCAGACCCCGACGGCTTTCAGCCGGACGAGAACTTCGCGCGGACCGGGTTTGTCGATCGTGACCTCTTCAATCGACAGCGGCTTGTTGGGCTCCCGCATCACGGCAGCTTTCATGGCATTTCCTCCGGTTGTGTTCTGTTTTTTCTCAGCATCGCGCCGAAACCGGGATTTGACCAGAGTTGCCGCTGGGTGAGGGCGGATCAGCCGAATTACGCGAGTGCCTGACGCGTCGCATCGTCTGCCGGGAACAGGAGTTCGAGGCGCAGGTCCCGGATCGTGACGTCCTCGCTCGTGCCGAAATGGGCAATCGTCGACAGGAAGCTGAGCTGGCCGCCCGGCGTGTTGAGAATGAGGGGAACCACCGGGCTGCGCGGCCCGGCCGCTTTGACCGGATGGCGCGCGCAGGCGGCTTCCAGCACGGCGAGATGGCCCATCAGGATCTCATCGCTCGGGGCTTCCATCGCTTCAAGCCGGATGCGGCCGCTCATTTCGGCCAGAACGTCGGGCAGGTTCGCAACAAGGCCGGGCGCGTCCGGATTGTCGGTCAGGATGCGGACAGCGTTGAGCGGCTGGATGCCTTCTCCGAGGGCCGAGAGCAGCGTTCCGGCGACCGGATTGGCATCGAGGATGTTCCAGTGCCGGTCACAGACCATGGCCGGGTTCGGCGCGTGGCGGGTGATCATGTCTGCGAGCATGTCGCGGAACGGCTTCAGGGCATCGGAATCGAGCTCCGACGCCGGGAAGGCAGCGGTGAAGCCAGCGGCCTGAAGCAATGCGTTGCGCGTCCCCAGTGGCAGCATCAGCCCGTCTGCGAGCTGCATGACCATTTCGCGGCTGGGCTTCGCCCGGCCGGTTTCGAGGAAGGACAGGTGACGGGCCGAGATGCCGCATTCCAGAGACAGGTCCAGCTGGCTGAACCGGCGGGCCGTGCGGTGATGCCGCAAGGCGTCGGCGAAGGCCGGACGTCCCGCCAGAACTTGCGCTTCGGACCGGGTGTCAGTCTGGGGCATGCGCCACCGTCGCAGCCTTGTGTGCGCATGTCCATTACCTCGCACGTAATTGCGGCGCTTACGCCTCGCGGCAAGGTAGCCGCATCAAACCAGCAGGAGAGTCAGATGACCGGGATTTGGAAGACGTGGATGACGATTTGGGCCTGGGGCGTGGTTGCCTTCGGGGGATTGCTTGCGGCGGGGGCCTTTCCGGGCGTGTATAAGCCTGCCCACACGTTGCTCACGCTTTTCGGCAGCCTGCCGGATGGCGGCGCCATTCTGTCGGACCGGGCCATGCGTTTCAGCGTGGGCCTGATGGGCGTGGTCACGATGGGCTGGGGGCTGACGATCGCCTTCCTGCTGCCCGTCATTTCCGCCGCAGGGGCCAAAGGCTGGCGTGCCCTGACGCTGGCCCTGATCATCTGGTACGTGATCGACGGCATCATATCGATCGCGACGGGTTTTGGGCTGAACGCTGTGTCGAACACGGCGTTCGCGATTGCCTATTTCATCCCCCTCCTGGCGTCAGGCGCGCTGCGTGCGTCCTGACGCCAGCGAGAGAGGGCTGGGGGGTTACTCGCCCTCCGGCCCGGCGACGAGACCGCTGGCGCGGCCCATGACCTGGAAGATCTCGTTCTGCTCCATCACGCCGGAGATGAGTTCCGATCCGGGGCCGGACGCGAAGATGGCCACATCGTCACCGCCATGCGATTCCGACCACAGCGGGTAGAGCGATTGCTGGAGGAAATCCTTGTCGGTCGTATCGACGTCGGTGAGGTCCTTGCGGGAGCAGTCGAAGCCCTCCTCGGAGGCGGTACAAGCGCCCGGGCCGTTCATGTAGCCGAGCGTCGTGTAGGGCATGCCGTCGAGCGCCTTGTCCGGCGAGCCGTCGAGCGACGTCGACGACAGGCCAAGGATCGGATTGCCGCGCTTGGCATAGCCCGAAATGGTCAGCGTGTGGGAGTGGTCTGCTGTGACGATAATCAACGTATCGTCCGGATTGGTCATCTCCAGGGCCGTCTTGATCGCCTGGTCGAACTGGTCAGCTTCCTCCAGCGCGCGGGCGGCATTTCCGGCATGGTGGGCATGGTCGATCCGGCCACCTTCGACCAGAAGCACATAGCCATCCGGATCCTGCGACAGGCGGGTGATGGCGGCGCGGGTCATTTCGGAGATGGAAGGCTCGCCTGCCGGATCTTCAGCGCGGTCGAGTTCGTATTCCATGTGGGACGGTTCAAACAGGGCCAGCACCTTGTCTTCGCTGGTGAAATCCTGCGCTTCGAAGCCTTCGCGGTCGATGAGGAGCTTGTGTGCCGGCTTGGCGGTCCAGTCGGCGAGGAGATCACGCTGGTCTTTCCGGTCACTGGTCTTGCCCGGATATTCAGGGTCTTCCGCGCCGCCCATCAGGAAGGCAGAGCGGCCGCCGCCCATGGCAACTTCAAATCCGTCGCCGGCCGACCAGTCGATGAACTGGGTCGCGATGTCTGCGCAAGACCCTGCCGTCGCGCCGCCCCGGCCGACATAGGCTTCCCAGTCGCGGTTTGGCGTCTTCGAATAGGCGGCACCCGGTGTGGCGTGGGTCAGGCGGGCGGTGGTGACAAGACCGGTGGCGAGGCCAGCCTGTTCGGCGATCTCGAAAATGGAATCAGTCTTGTGACCTTCGATGCTGGCGCAATTGTCATAGGACGCCTCGCCGGTGATGCCGAGCGTGCGGGAATTGGTTTTCACGCCGCTCATCATGGCTGTGGCAGTGGAGGCGGAGTCAGCCACCTGAGCGTCATTGCTGTAGGTCTTGGACAGGGCCGAATAGGGCAGCTGGTCCATGGTCAGCTTGTAGGATTCGCCGTCCAAACCACGCTTCTGGCCCGCATAGATGCGCGTGGCTGTGACGGTCGGAATGCTCATGCCGTCGCCGACAAAGAGGATGACATTCTTGGCCGGGCGCAGCCCGCGCGCCGCGATCTTTGCATCGATGGCGGCCTGCGCATTCAGGTAGTAGGCGTCACCTGCCTGCTGCGGCACAGCGGGTTCCCGCGCCAGCGTTGCGACCGGGGAGGCAATCGGCTCGACCACCGCCGCACTCTCTGCATCCGTCGCTGCGGGCGTGGCCGCGCAACCTGCAAGGAAGAGAGCAATGACGGGCAGGGCGGTGAATGAATTGCGCATTTGGACCTCCGATGGATTCGACTTTGCTGCGTCGTAAGGTGTTTGTGTGACGGTTTTCTCCGTCAGTCGACTGCGACGCGCGGTTTGCGGCCGCGTTGCGCCAGCCAGACTGCAAACAGGATCACGACTCCGCCCATTGCCTGCAGGCCGGTCAGCGGTTCATTGAACAGGCGCCAGGAGACGGCTGCGGCAACCACGGGCTGGACGAGCACGAGCAGGCCGGCGACCGCGGCAGAGGTTCGGCCGAGCCCGGTCACGATCAGAGCCTGGCCGGCGATTTGTGAAACCAGCGCCAGGAATATCGGCACCCGGAAGCCCGCCAGCGACTGAGGCAGGAAGGCTTCGCCCGCCGCCATAACGATACATCCGGAGACAATGATCTCGACCAGCGTGAGCCAGAAGATCGCTTCGATGCCGCCAATCGTGCGCCGGGCAATATTGGAGCAGAGCATATAGCCGCTGACGAGGAAGGCGGCGCCGACGGCGAACAGGTCCCCGCGAATATTGCCTTTGCCTTCCGCGCCTCCACCGAGAGACAGCGCGGCTGCGCCCAGGATGGCCAGGGCAGCCGCGACGAACCAGAAGCCGTGCGGACGCTGTTTCAGGAAGAACCAGGCCCCGAAGCCGACCAAGACGTTGCCGAGGTTCACGATGAAGGTCGCATTTGAAACGGTCGTCAGCGTCAGGGCGTGATGCCAGAGTGCGATATCCAGCGTGAAGAAGGTGCCTGCCATCAGGATGAACCGGTTGGGCAGGCGCGGCGCGCGCCGCTCAATCAGAAAGACGAGCGCCAGCAACAGGGGCAGGGCGAAGACATAGCGCCAGAACGCGATGGCCTGAGGGCCCAGATCATCGAGACCGAACCGCAGACCGATCGGGGCAAAGCCGATGCCCACACCGCCGGCCAGAACCATCAGTGGCCCCGTCCAGGAGCGCGGCGTCGGCGGGGAAACGGGTATGGCTGTCATGGAAGGCCTGTCATCCGGCGAAGGTCGTCCGGCGTCTTGCCTTCATCACGCCAGGCGCGCAATCCCCTGTCGCCAGCACGTTTCGACAGTTTCTTTCCGTCCGGCCCCAGCACGAGCGGATGGAAGCGGTAAACAGGCTGCGGCCAGTCCATCAATGCCTGAAGCAGGGCATGCACGGCCGTCATCTCCCTGATGTCTTCCCCGCGGATGACATGGGTCACCCCCTGCAAGGCGTCATCACGACAGCAGGCGAGGTGATAGGAGGCCGGCGTCTCCTTCCGGCCGAGGACGACATCGCCAAACGGCTTTGGATCTGCCGGTACGGCGCGGGCGGTGCCGGTGCTTTCGTCGACATAGGTCAGCCTGGCGTAGCGCGGCCCCAGGGCGTCCCGCGCCGCTGCCAGTGACAGCCGCCAGGCGAACGCGTCACCGCGCGCCAGACGGGTTTCCTCTTCCAGGGCGGGCAGGGGACGCCCGACAAATCCCCACTCGTCCGGTCTTCCGCCGGCCGGCATGGCGGCCGCGATTTCCCGGCGGGTCCGGAAACAGCGATAGACCAGTCCCCGTCCGCGCAAATCCTGCAGAACGGCTTCATAGTCATTGAAATGGTCGGACTGACGCCGGACCGGCCCATCCCATTCGAGGCCCAGCCATTTCAGATCTTCAAGGATGGCTGTTTCGTATTCCGGCCGGCAGCGGGTCTGGTCGATATCCTCAATCCGCAGCAGGACCCGGCCATTCGCGGCCCGGGCGGTATCCCAGACGTGAAACGCCGAACAGGCGTGACCAAGATGCAGGTATCCCGTTGGCGAAGGCGCAAAACGGGTGACGAATTCCGTCATTTCGCTCTGTCTGCCTTCTGCTGCCAACCCTGACCCGATTGGCATGCTGTCCGATACGCCGTGCCCGCGTCAACAGCGTTTCCCTGTTGCATGCCCGGCTGAGGAACCGTATCGCCAAGGGGCTTGAAAGGTCCTATTTTCATGCCTGTGACGGACTGGCTGACAACGGCAGAAACTTGGGCGGGCGCCCATGTGCGAGAGACCCAGTATCTCGCAGCGCTGGGGCTTGTTCTGGGTGTGCTCGGCGCCGCTTTTCTCCTGATCCTGACATTCCGCCTGATCGTGCGGCTGGTCCGCCGCCTTGGCGACATGCTGGCGGCCCGTTCCCTGCGGATGGACAAAACGCCGGGTTACCGCATCATCGTGGCCCGCCCGGCCGGAGGCAAGCGCGGTGCAACGATCAAGTGGCTGCAGGCCGCCCTCACGGATCATCTTTCCGCTTTCAATTTCGGGGCGCCGTTCAGGATCGCACGCATGAGCGTTCTGCAAGGCGGGCTGTCGCCGAAAACCATCGCGCGGGCACGCCGGCGCATGGCGGCGGCGGACGCCGACCTGTTTGTGTGGGGCGAGCGCCATGGACGCAAAGAGGATGGACTGGTCCTGCATGGCCTGACCCGGGGTGGCGGTCTCAGCCCGGCGAATGCCCGGTTGTTCACTTTGAGCCTGCCGGCCCGCGATACGTCCCTGGAGGGGCAGATGCCGAGAGTGGCCGCGTTCCTGCTGGCCAAGAAACTGCAGCCCGGTCTGGGCAATCCGCAATCCTTCCGTCCCGAGAAAATCAGCCTGCTGGCCGAAGCGCTGTCCGGCATGCTGGATCATGACGGCCCCATGTCCGCAGCACTCCGCAACGAGATCGAGGGGGATTTCTGCGCGTCGGCCGTCCATGTGGCGGAAGAGGCGGGGGACCTTGCCGGATTGGACCGCGTGATTGCCTTGCGCCGGGAACACCTGACCGAAGGGGCAGTTCAGGAGAACCCCGAACGCGCCATTCAGGCCCGGATGGATATCGGGCGGGCCCTGCTGGCCCGCGCAGCGAAGAAGTACGAGGCTGAGCTGGTGCGAGAGGCGATCGGCTATCTCTCCCAGGTCGTCGAAGCGCTACGCACCGATCCGTCCATCATGCGTGCACAGGCCGCTTCCGACGCCATGTTCAAGGCGCAGAGCCTGATGGAAACGCGAAAGCGCTTCGCCGTGAATTTCGGAACCTAGATCACCAAATTTCAGACAGAGAGGCCCACAGGACATGAGACGCCTGTGCCGCCAATCCCGCAATATCCGGCCGGATTCTTGGCGAGATATTGCTGATGGTAGTCTTCAGCGAAATAGATCTTGTCCAGAGGGGCGACCTCGGTCGTGATCTTCCCGGTATGGCCTGCGTTGGCGAGGGATGTCTCGTAAGCGGCAATCATCCGCCGGGCTGTGTCCGCCTGCGTCTCGCTCGTCGTGTAGACTGCGGAACGGTATTGTGTGCCGACATCATTGCCCTGGCGCATGCCCTGGGTCGGGTCGTGATTCTCCAGGAAGACCTTCATCAGGCCTTCAAAGGTCACCACCGCCGGATCGAAGATCACATCGACGACTTCGGTATGCCCGGTATGGCCAGTGCAGACTTCCTCATAGGTGGGGTTTGGCGTGTATCCGCCAGCATAGCCCACCCGGGTCAGCCAGACGCCATCCTGCTGCCAGAACTTGCGCTCAGCGCCCCAGAAACAGCCAAGACCGAAGACCGCGCGCTCAAACCCGGCAGGCGTATCCGCCAGCAGGTCCTTCCCGTTCACGAAATGTGTATCAGCGGTCGGGATAGCATGATCCCGGCCTTTCAGCGCCGTTTCCGGCGTCGGCATCGCAGCGGGCTTACGTGTGAACAGCATGGCGGCCTCCTTCAGCTGTTCTTTCATATGGGCCCTGACTGCTGCAACGGCAATCACAGTCTTGCGAGGTGCGCCCCCATAAGATAGAGGGACCGCTGTTGGAAACGGTGAGGTGGCCGAGTGGTCGAAGGCGCACGCCTGGAAAGTGTGTAGGCTAGCAATAGTCTCCAGGGTTCGAATCCCTGTCTCACCGCCAGCTACAAGCGGAAAATTTCAGCCAGCCAGCGGAACATGGGCCGGTGGATTGTGGTTTCAACAGCCGCGCCCGGCGCGTCGGCGTATGCCTCCGACAGCCGGATGCTCAACTGGGCATACCGCTCGGGGTTGAGGTCCCGGCTGTAAAGCTTGGTTTCGCTCGATAGCTGGATGGTCGTACTGATATCGGTGATCGTTGCGTTCTGGTCCCGCCGGCCATCGGCGAGCCTGACACTGACGCGCTGGCCCACCTTCAGGCGTCGTGCATCTGCATGCTTCACAAATGCCGAGACCATGCGTGTTTCGCCCATCGCCTCAAGGCGCATGAGCGGTTCCTGCGCCGTCACACGTTCACCGGGCAGTAGGATGACTTCAGACACGCGGCAATTACAGGGGCTGACGACAGACAGCTCATCGAGCCGGCTTCTGAGCCCTTCAATCCGGACTTCGGCCGCGGCGATTTCCTGTTCGACTTCGCGAATGCTCACCTGCAGGGTCGCCGGTTCATATCCCGTTGCCCGGGCATCGCCGACGAAGTAGCCAGACCGGGCGGCACTCAGCCGCGACCGTGCATCTTCAACATCGCGTTCGGCCTGACCGATACGTTCGGTGATCTCCGCAACTGCCTGCTCTGCATTTGTGCGGGTACTGAGAGGAACAAGACCCGGCGTGGAGACCGACCTCAGCTTTTCGACTTCAGCCATGGCTGCCGAGAGTGATTCCTGCAATTCGTCCCGGCGCGTTTGTGCCTTCTGAAGCGCCCTGACCGCCTGAGCGGATTCCGACTGCAACATGCCGCTGCGGCCGTCGAGGATGGCATGCAGCCCCTCCAACCGGACTTCCATGACACGCTTGTTGGCTTCGGCGTCTGCAAGCTCGGCTTCGAGCGGCCGGTTTGACAAGGTCGCGATCGCATCGCCCGGCTTCACCTGCGTGCCTTCGTCGGCAAGGATGTTCATTATGACCGAAGGTTCCGGCGCGCTGATCTCGATCAGCTGCGTGTCCACCCATGCGGCAACACTGCTGACGCTTGTCATGGCCAGGACCGAGGCTCTGGCACTCAACAAGGCCAGCACCGCCAGGAGCGCGAAAATGCCCCGCCGGACAAGGATCTTGCGCCGTCCGATCTGAAGAGCGTGATCGACCTCTTCCTCGCTGGTTGCAGATGTTGTCCCGGCACTGACATTGCGGAGCACGCCATCCACGTTTTTCAGCTTGCCCGACAAATGCGCGCTGGAGATGAAACCCAGTGCCCGCACCTCTTCAGGTGACAGGCCCCTGAATGTGAACGCGGCTTCCCGTTTCTCCGGATAAATCCGCAGAAGCTCCGCAAGCGTCTCAAACCTGAATTCGAAATCGGAGATCCGGACAGAGACCGTTGTGCGGACCTTTTCCCCGGCCAGCGCAAGATTGCGCACTTCGCCGATCCTGAAACCACTGAGAGACCAGTCAAGCGCCGGATAGGCGTGCCCGTTGATCTCTATGGTCAGGGGCGCAGAATAGCGTGGATACTTGCGTTTGTCGCGCCCGGCCGCTTCCATCGCATCTCCAAGCGATACGAAGTCTTCAGCCTCTTCCTTTTCGGCAGGCTGGTTCGGCCGTGTGTCGTCGGGGCGTCTTTCTGCGCTCATCGTGGTTTGGATCAGGTTCCCGCTGTGATTGCCGCCAGAGTTATCATTGAACAAATGAAGATCGTGATAACCAGGCCCTTGAGCCAGTCTCCATACATCGATGTCCGCAATTGCTGGACGGGCGCCGTACCCGAATCGATATTCTGGCGGGTCCATTTCTGGCGATCGAGATGGAACAGGACCTGGATCTTGATGAACGAGCCCACAAACTGCTGATGCAACAGGAGCAGGGGCACAAGCGGTGAAGCAATGCCGCCTTGGTGCGCGACGTTGACGGTCTGGATGAACCGAGTCGCAAGGACGATGGACAGGTACGCCGGAAGCGCGACCCATTGGCCTTGCAGGAGAAAGAATGTGAGGAAGATCGGACCCGTCAGGCTGGTCCACATGCTGAGGCGCTGGTCCACGAGGCACCACCAGGTAAACAGGCCCATGCGCCGGGGCCCCAGCAGGATGGCCCGGTCGGAATTACGCAGCATGTTGCCGAACCAGCGTTGCATCAGCCGGGCGGATGCATTCAGGAAGCCGCCTTTCGGCAGTTCTTCCATGCAACTGACATAGGTGTCAGGCAGATAGATCATTGCCCATCCGTCCTTCAGGCAGTGATACCAGGTAGACTTGTCATCACCCGTCAGCATCGGGAGTTTTCCCAGCCGCCAATGGTTCAGAATGTCTACCTGGAGCCTGTCTATAAATGCCGTGTCCAGTGCAACATTTGCGCGGAACACCGAGAACCGTCCCGTCAGGCAAAGAACCCGGCGGGAGAGACTCAGCGAACTCATGTACAGATTCCTCAGTGCAAATCGCGTGGCGTACCAGGTTTGCGCAAGAGCGCCGCCACGGACTTCGGCCGAATTGTTGACTGTGAGGGCGGCCAGGTCCGGCATCATTGTGAAGAAAGGACAGGTCTTCTCCATCAGGCCGGGCGTGACGACGGTATCGCCGTCCATGAGGATCACAATCCCTTCGCCGGTTTCATCGCTGCGCTGCAGGGCGCGCAGTGCGGCTGCCATCGCATCACGCTTCCCGGTTCCGAGCTGGAGCTGGGTGATCAGATCGATATGTCCCGGCAGACGGGCCTCGTCAAAGATCTGGTGGATGAGGCGGGCGTCCCCGTCATCGGTCACCGACGCCACCACCGTGGCCGGTACACCATAAGCAGCCAGCTCCTGAAACAGGGAGGAGTAGACGCCAAAGTTTTCCGACGCCGACATCTGATAGGAGGTCACGACAACACCGATATGTTCCGGCAGTGTCGAGGGGTCTGCCGCGACCGTCTGGGCCTGCTGGCGCAAACGGGGAAAGACCTTGTTCCTGTAGTGCTCCGCCCGCACAAAATGTGTCATCTGCCAGCCGTATCGCCATGTGGCGATGAATCCCAATGGGAAGACAACATGGTCCATCCCATGTACAGGCGATTGCGACAGGGTCACGGCAAGTAGGAACAGGAATGCTGTGATGTATGCGGACCAACTTATGGAAAATGTTCCGAACGACGCATAAAGACGCCGGACTTCATTGCCCGCACGTTTGGCACCGTCTGCAAGCCACCCTGTCGCCTCACTCCATGGCGTGGGAAGGGAAGTTGCCCCTGAACGCATTCAAAAACACCGTTTACTCTACAAGCTCAGAAGCTTGTCCGGCATTTTTATTGATATTGTGTTCCGTGTCTGATTTCGGTGAGCTGGGTGGAAAGGCGGCCCCGACTACCTGCACCGCCACCAGACTTACTTTCCCGTCAGTCCTCGGTCCACGTGCCAAGGGCCTTGTAGAGCGCGATACTGTTCAGATTGTTGTCCAGGCGGGCGAGGATGAGCTGCTGCTGGGCGTTATAATACTCACGCTGGGCATCGAGAACCGTAAGGTACCCGTCGAGACCGGATTTGAATCGCTCGCCTGACAGGTCAAACGTGACTTGTGTGTCTTCCGCCAGCTGTTGAAGGGCCGTCAGGCGCCGGTCAATTGTGTCAGCTACGGCCGCTGCATCAGCGACTTCGCGGAATGCCTGCTGGATTGTGCTCTGATAAGTCGCCAGCGCCGCATCTGCTTCGGCGCGTGCTGCCTCGACATTTCCGCGCCGGCGGTCGAAATCGAAGATCGGCAGGTCGATCGCTGGGGTAAAGGTCCAGCCGCTCGATCCGTCACCATTGAACAGGTCGTCGATGGACCCGCTGGCGACGCCGACACCACCGGTCAGTGAGACGCTTGGGAAATAGGCCGCACGAGCGGCGCCGATATTTGCATTGGATGCCCTGAGGCGCGCTTCAGCAGCCCGAACGTCCGGGCGATCCAGCAGCACTTGCGAGGACTGGCCGACGGGCAGGTTGAGGGCGACCGGGGCGGGGGAGAGGATTGCCTCCTCCAGCAGTGCGCCCGGCAGGGGTGCGCCGACCAGCAATTGCAGGGCATTCATATCGCGGCGCATGGCGGCTTCGTACTGGGCTGCCTGAGCCTGTGCCTGCGCGACCGAAGCTGACGCGCGGCGCACATCCAGCTCGCTGGCGGTTCCGGCTGCGAACAATTCCCGTGTGAGGTCGAGACTTTCTGTCTGGCTCTCGGCTGTCCGGTTCGCGAGCTTCAGCAATTCATGATCTGCCGCAAGCTGCATCCAGGTTTCCGCAACTGTTCCGGCGAGAGAGATCTTTGCAGCGCGTTCGCCTTCTTCACTGGCGAGATAGGCCTGTAGCGCGGCGTCATTGAGATTGCGGACCCGACCGAAAAAGTCGAGTTCCCAGGCGGAGACACCGATCTGGGCGTATGTGCTGTCGCCGAAAACCGCCGCCCCAGTGGAGCCTTCATCAAAGGCATCGCCTGTCTGGACCGATGCATTCGCACCGATGGCGGGCCAGCGGGCCGAGCGGGAGACGAGCAGGTTCGCGCGCGCGGCGCGGACGTTTGCTGCCGTGACGCGGAGGTCACGGTTCTCTTCCAGCGCAATGCCGATCACCTGTTTGAGGGCAGGGGAGGTGACGACCTCGTCCCAGAGGAGCGGTTGGGCCGCTTCTGCATCTGAAGACGCGCCGGGTAGGGCGGCCGGAACAGGCAGCTCACCTGAACTGTACGCCGGGGCGAGATTGACGCAGCCTGCCAGCATCAGAGTGCTCAGCGCTGTTGCGAGGAGTGACTTGGTATTCATGCGGGGGTCTCCGCTTGATTGTCAGGACCGGAAAAGCGGTTGGTGAGTTTCCGGACGACTACATAGAAAATCGGCGCGAACAGCAGGCTGAACGTCATCGCTGCGATCACGCCGCCCAGCACGATAATGCCGATGGCGTTGCGGCCCGCTGCCCCGGCGCCTGTGCTGAGTGCGAGCGGCAGGACGCCGAAGCCGAACGCAAACGATGTCATCAGAACCGGACGGATCCGCAGGCGGACGGCTTCAATCGCTGCAGCAACCAGTTCTTTTCCCTGGTCCTCCAGGGATCGTGCGAATTCGATGATCAGGATCGCGTTCTTGGAGGCAAGTCCGACCGTGGTCAGCAGGCCAACCTGGAAAAAGACGTCATTCGACAGTCCGGCAAGGCTGGCGCCAGCGACGGCACCGGCCACGCCGAGAGGCGCAACCAGCAGAACCGAAATAGGCACTGTCCAGCTCTCATACAGGGCGGCGAGGCAAAGGAAGACAAACAGGATCGAGATACCGTACAGCGCCATGGCCTGGTTGCCGGATTCACGCTCCTGCCGGCTGAGGCCGCTCCACGCATAGCCAATGCCGTCCGGGAGTTGCGAAATCAGCTCTTCCATTGCGAGCATCGCGACACCGGAACTCTGACCGGGTGCCGCCGAGCCCTGAATGTTGAATGCTGGCACACCGTCAAAACGCTGTAGTTGTGGCGGGCCGTAGGACCAGTTGGAGCTGGCAATCTCTTCCAGCGGCGCCATTTGGCCCGTGTTGGTGCGGACGAACCAGTCGCCGACATCGTCCGGCTGCATTCGGTCAGCTGCCGCGCCCTGAACGTAGACACGCTTGATACGGCCACGGTCGATAAAGTCGTTCACATAGGTGCCGCCGAAAGCGACAGACAGCAGGTTGGTGGCATCGGAGATCGACACGCCGAGGGCCTGGGCCTTCTGATAGTCGAGGTCGATATTGAACAGCGGACCATCTTCCAGACCGTTCGGGCGCACACCAGTCAGACGCGGGTCCTGGCTGGCCATGCCCAACAGCTGGTTGCGGATGCTCATGAACTCTTCGTGCGTGTAGTTTCCATCATTCTGGAGGAAGAGGTCGAAGCCGCTCGAATTGCCAAGCTCCCGGATCGCAGGCGGGGAAATTGCAAATACCCGGGCCTCATCGATCTGGGATAAAGCGCCCATGGCGCGTCCGACGATTGCCTGAACGGAGTTTTCCTGTCCGGGACGCTCTGACCAATCCTTCAGCGAGGCAAAGGCAATGCCATTATTCTGTCCCTGGCCAGCAAAGCTAAATCCGGCGAGCGAAAAGATGCCCCGAACATTCGAGGCTTCGTTCGTCTGATAATAATCGACAACGCCATCCATTACTTCTGCCGTGCGCTCAAGGCTGGCATTGGCCGGCAGCTGGGCGAGCGTAAAGTAGTTGCCCTGGTCTTCGTCGGGCAGGAAGGATGCAGGCAATCGGATAAAGGCGAGCCCGGTCAGGGCGACGATCACGGCAAAGCCTGCCAGCATGATTCCCTTGCGCCGCAGGGCGCGCTCGACCGTGGCTTCATAAGCCTGCGAAAGCCGGTCAAACCCATTGTTGAATATGCGCGCCGGTGCGGAAAGCAGCGAATGGGACTCGCCATGGCCAGGCTTCAGGATCGTCGCGCAGAGAGCAGGGGACAAGATAATTGCCACCAGAACCGATAGGGCCATTGCGGATACAATGGTGACGGAAAACTGCCGGTAGATAACGCCTGCAGACCCCGGGAAGAAGGCCATCGGAATAAAGACGGCCGACAGAACAACAGCAATCCCGACCAGTGCGCCAGTAATCTGTTCCATCGATTTGATGGTGGCCTGCCGGGGCGGCAGCTTGTCTTGCGACATCACACGCTCGACGTTCTCCACAACAACAATCGCGTCATCGACCAGAAGACCGATGGCAAGAACCATGGCGAACATGGTCAGCGTGTTGATGGACATGCCCATGATGAGCAGGACGGCAAACGTCCCCAGCAGAACGACGGGCACGGCAATCAGCGGAATGAAAGATGCCCGGAAGCTCTGAAGGAAAACGAAGATGACGATGAAGACCAGTGCGATCGCTTCGAACAGGGTCTTCTGCACTTCATGAATCGAGGTTTCGATAAAGGGTGTGGTATCGACCGGGAACGCGTAGACCATGTCCTCCGGGAAGTTGTGGGACATTTCCTCGACGGTTTCCTTCACGCGCTCGGCCGTGTCGAGCGCGTTGGCACCCGTGGCGAGTGAGACGGCAAAGCCGGTCGCGGGATATCCGTTGAATCGTGAAATGAAAGCGTAGTTCTCCGCCCCCAATTCGACGTCTGCAACATCGCCGAGCCGCACGGACCCGCCTTCAGGAGTGGTTCTTAGAAGCAGGTTCCGGAATTGCTCCGGTGTGGACAGAAGCGATTGCAGGGTGATGGTGACATTAATTTCCTGACCCAGGACAGACGGTGCGCCGCCCAGGGCACCGGATGCAATTTGCGCATTCTGGTCGCGGATCGCCTGCACGATATCGGCGGGCATCAAATTGTACTCGACCAATTTTTCCGGTTTCAGCCAGACCCGGATGGCGTAGGGGGATCCGAACGCGGTGACACTGCCGACGCCATCAAGGCGACTGATCGTGTCATACATGTTGGACCGGACATAGTCGCCGAGGTCTGTCTGGTCGAACGTTTCGCCCGGTGAATACAGGGATGTGATCAACAGGAAGCCCGTGCTGGCCTTGCTGACCGTCACGCCCTGGCGTTGCACCTGTTCAGGCAGGAACGGAGTTGCCAGAGACAGCTTGTTCTGGACCTGCACCTGAGCGATGTCGGGATCAGTGCCCGGACGGAAAGCAAGTGTGATGGATGCAGACCCGTCTGAGCTGGACGTCGAATTGACATAGTCGAGCCCGTCAAGCCCGGTCATTTGTTGTTCAATGATCTGGGTGACGGAGTTCTCTACCGCTTGTGCGGAGGCACCGGGATAGTTTGCCATGACGCTGATCGTCGTTGGCGCAACATCGGGGTATTGCGCGACCGGAAGCGTGCGCAGGGCGAGGCCGCCTGCAAGCATGATAAGGATCGCGATCACCCAGGCGAATACCGGGCGGTCGATGAAGAACTTTGCCATCAGTCTAACCTGTGTGCCTTATTTGGATCCGCCGCGCGTGTCCTGCGCAGCAGAGGTTTGCTCGCTGGCGGGCTGCGGCTCAACTTTCATGCCTTCGCGGATGGTCTGCAGGTTTGCCGTGGCAACCTGTTCGCCGGCGCTCAGACCGGTCAGAACCGTCCAGGTATTGTCTGTGTTCTGCTCAACGGTAATCCGTCTTTGCTGAACGATCCCCTCCCGGTCCACAACCATGACAGTCGCATCCCCGGTCGGAGTGCGGGAAACCACAGACTGCGGAAGGGTCACCACATTCTCGTAATAGCCGGCAACAAATTTCGCCCGCACGAACATGCCTGGCAGGATCAGGTTTTCCGGATTGGGAACGACGACCCGGACAGCGACCGTGCCGGCGCTTTCTTCAACGTTCACTTCGCTGAATTCCAGATCACCGGGCAGGGGATAGGGGGTGCCGTCGGCCAGGATGATGTCGACCGGTATCGTGTTCTGATCCGTGGTTGCGATGTCTCCGTCCGCAATCCGCTGGCGCCAGGTCAGCAGGCGGGCGCTGGACACTGTGAGGTCGACATAAATGGGGTCAGTCTGCAGCACACGGGCGAGTGGCTCTGTCTGGTTCTGAGTGACAAGTGCACCCTGAGTGAAGGATGATCGGCCAATACGGCCTTCGATCGGGGATGAGATTTTTGTCCGCGCGAGATCAATACGCGCGCGGTCGAGGGCAGCTTTCTGGATTCCGATGTCGGCCTCTGCCTGGCTGGCGGAGGCAACGGCCTGATCGTATTCCTGCTGGCTTACAGCATTGATGCTCGCCAGCCGCTCGAAACGCGCTGCTGTTTCGCGAGCGACGGCAGCCGTGGCTTCAGCGCGCGCCAGGGCGGCTTCGGCACTGCGGACTGCGGCGGAGTATTCCGCAGCGTCGATCTGGTAAAGCGCCTGACCTTTTTTGACCGTGTCGCCTTCCTTGAACAGGCGCTCGCTGATGATGCCGGTCACCTGCGGGCGGATCTCCGCCTCGGCAAAGGCGCGGGCCCGGCCGGATAGTTCAATGACATTCGGCACATCTGTGAGGCGGACCGTCATGGTCTGGACGACAGGGGCTGGCGGAGCAGCGGCTTGCTGGCTCGCCGTCTCACCACCGCAAGCGGTGAGCACCATGGTCGCGGCGAGCAATAGTGCTGGCAGGCTCTTCTTGGCGGTTTGCATAAAACGATCCTTGACGGCGAGCTGGGAGGAGAGCTATCAAAATAGAATGAACGCTCTATCTAATGATGCGGTGCACAAAGTCAAGGTGCAGATATTTAACAGGGGGGAGAAAGAACAGATGGGTGAAATGCCTGTGTCGAAGACGGCCGCAAAGCGAGAAGCGCGGATCTGCGAGATTCTCGAATGCGCCGAAAAACACTTTTCAATCAAAGGCTTTCATGGGGCTGGCATTTCAGGCATTGCCGCCGATTGCGGCATCAGCGTGGGGCATCTCTATCACTATTTCGGAAGTAAAGATGAACTGATCCAGGCTGTCGTGAAGCTGGAAATGGGGCGTCAGGAAGAGAGTATTGCAGCGTTCGAAGACCTGTCACCGGAAAACCTTCGTATCGAGATGGCGGAGCTGACGACCACAATTTTTTCCAACGACAAGGAGCCGTTCAGGACGGTCCTGAACTTTGAAATCCTGGCAGAGGCACAGAGGAATCCGGATGTTGCGGCGATCATGCAGCATCATGATGCGCAGATGCGCCGGCGTTTCATGTCCATTCTACGCCGGGCCGGAATTGATGATCCTGAAACCCGGACGGAGTTGATCTTTACAATCTTCTCCGGCTTGTCCGCCCGTGCCCTGCGTCATCCGGAACAGGAGCGTGCCACCCTCCTTGAGGTGATCCAGGACGTCATCCTCAAAATCCTGGGGGACAAGCCGGTCACATCAGATGCAGCATGTGACTGAGCGCTGAACCTTGGGATCAATCTGGTTCGCGAGGATTGTCGCCTTCCGCAGAGAAGTGGACGGGCTGCTTGGCCTTGAAGGCCTCGACGGCACTCGCAAAATTTCGGGTGTGGGAAAGAATCACCTGATTACGGTCTTCGAGGGCGAGCGCAGCTTCCAGACCCGGTGCGTCGATGTTCACATTCAGGATTTCCTTGGTCATCCGCAGGGCGAGAGGTGCGGTCGACATCATGTCATCGACATAGCTGTCGACGAGGGCATCCAGTTCCTCCGGTCCGGCGATATCCGCCAGCAGGCCGAGCTGGAACGCGCGTTCAGCCCCCAGCATGCGCCCGGTGAGCAGTAGCGCATTCGCCGGTCCAGAGCCGATGAGCCGAGGGAGCAAATAGCTTGCGCCGATATCGCCGCCGCCGAGGCCGATGCGGATGAAGGCGGCATTCATGCGCGCCTTCTGTTTGGCCAGTCTTATGTCCGACGCCATCGCGAGGCAGAATCCTCCCCCGGATGCGACCCCGTGTATGGCGGCGATGATAGGCTGGGGGCATTTGCGCATCGCGAGAATGATCTTGCCGAGTCTGTGCTGGATCGCGAATTTTTCAGGCAATGTCCCATCAACGAACCCATTCGCCTGGTCGCTGGACAAGTCGAGCCCGGAACAGAAGCCGCGTCCGGCGCCTCGCAGGACCACAATTCTGACTTCGGGCCGGGAAGAAAGGCCTTCGAAGTAGGCAAGCAGCCGGAAGGTCAGGTCGTCGTCCAGCGAATTGAGGCTATCCGGGCGATTGAGCGTGACGTGTTCAACCGCACCTTTTTGCTCGATCAAAAGGGTGTCCATCAGCTTCATCTCCTTCATGTTTTCCAGGGTATCGAACTGGATCTGGCCAGACTTTGAATTGCCTACAGAATGTCAAAAATATTTACAAATAAGATTTCGACCCTAGAACAGGCGTTAGAAACAATCAGTTTGCAAATAAGAGGATACACCATGGCTAAAGTTCTGATCGCCTTCTATTCACGGGATGGCTCGACAGAGGCTTTGGCCCAGGCAATTTCCGATGGGGCGACATCGGCGGGCGGTGAGGTCCGGATGCGCCGGGTCAGGGAGTTGGTTGACGATGCGACGATGGGCTTCGTTCAAGGTTGGAAAGAGGCAGCCGATCAGATGAATGCGACCTACGAAGCCCCGACCGTGGCTGATGCCGAATGGGCAGATGCGATCATCCTCGGGTCCCCGACGCGCTTTGGGCTGCTCGCGTCCGAGCTCAAGGCCTTTCTCGATAGTCTCGGCGGGCTCTGGTTTCAGGGAAAGCTGGCTGGAAAAGTCGGATCGGCCTTTACATCCTCCTCCAGTCTTCATGGGGGAAACGAGATCAACAATCTGACCATGTTCGTCCCCATGGCGCACTTCGGCATGATCATCGTGCCACCGGGATATGCTGATCCTGTCATGTTCAAAGCCGGAACGCCGTACGGGGCATCTTCGGTTTCCTACGGTGGTAGCAAGGCGCCGCCGACCGAAGATGATCTCGCATCCGCGCGGTTTCAGGGCAAACGGGTTGTCGAAGTCGCCAGTGCCTTGGCGAACGCCTGACGCTTTCAACAGGGGAGGGGCTCATGTCACAGATCGAGGTTCCGGAATTCGTCGAGGTTTCTCCCCGCGACGGACTTCAAAACGAGAAAAGAACTCTGACTGCTGAGCAAAAAATCGAGCTTGTAAACCGGATGATTCAGGCTGGCGCCCGTCGGATCGAGGTGGCGAGTTTCGTCAATCCCGCTCGCGTGCCGCAGATGGCGGATGCCGAAGCGGTGGTTGCGGGTCTCCGCCAGCGTGACGATGTCACCTATATCGGCCTTGTTCTGAATAAGCACGGTGCAATGAGAGCATTGGAAGCGGGGTTGGCTGAGCTTGGTGCAGTTTGCTGCGCCTCAGATACCTTCGGTCAGCGCAATCAGGGGCAGGACGCTGATGGGACGGTGACGACCGCGATCGACATCATCCGTCTGGCACAGGCCCATGGCGTATCAGGCCAGGCGACGATTGCGGTGTCGTTCGGCTGTCCATTTGAGGACGCTATCAGCCATGACCGGGTCGTGGACATTGCCCGCAAACTCGCCGCGGCAAATCCGCGGGAGATCGCACTGGCAGATACAATCGGTGTGGCGGCCCCGCTCGAAGTGGAACAACTTGTCAGCCGTGTGGTCAGGGCGGTCGCACCGATCCCGGTCAGGCTGCATTTTCACGATACACGGGGAACCGGTATCGCGAATGTCTGGTCCGGCGTGAGGGCCGGGGCGAAAACGGTGGACGCGTCGGTCGGCGGACTTGGCGGATGCCCTTTTGCGCCCGGTGCCGCGGGCAATGTCAGCAGCGAGGATGTTGCGTATATGTTCGAGCGCGCGGGAACGCCAATCGGCCTCGACAGGACACAGCTCGCAGATACGGCACGCTGGGTTCGGAGATTGCTTGGGAAAGAAGCAATTGATTGCGTCGCCTGACCTTGCGCAGGCCTTTCCCGTAGGCGGATGCGGTCCCGCAGGAAAGTCCTTTTGCGATGTTCTGCGACGAAGAATACTGTGTTGGTAAGACACAACTGCGCACTGTTTTTGCCAGAATTTTCAACTCCGTGCACAGTGCGCGCTGAATCTGATTGTTGCCAAGCTGCTGGCGGAAGACGATCACATCTGGGAAAGGTGGGTAAGAACCATGGCTGGAACTCTCACGAATAAGGACACGGTCGCCAGGCGGCCGCTGACGAAATCAGAGGCGGGGCAACCTCAGGATCCCCTGTTGATGTGGGAGTTTTTGCGCGCCTTCATCTGGCTGGACAAAGGGCTGCAGCAAAACATGGAAGCCCGTGGCTGGCCGCCGCTGTCCCGCACGGAATCGCAGGTCATGTTGCTCGTGTCGGTTGGCATTGTCCGGCCGATTGAGGTTTCCCGGAATCTCGGACTGACACGGCAGGCCATTAATCAGACACTTTCGCAATTGGTGGACAAAAAACTCGTCGAACTGGACGACGATCCCTGTGACAAGCGCTGCAAGATCGTCCGCTTCGCGCGGGAAGGAAATTCCATGCGGCGCGATGCCGTCAGTATACTGCGGCGCCTCGAGGGCGAACTCGCGCGCCGTGGCGGGCGCAAGACACTCGAGATGCTCTACTCAATGGAAGACTGGAACTGGGACGCGCCGCCGATCTTCGACGAGTCCTGATGCCCATCTGAAAACGTGATCGGACGGTTACGCCAGGATAATTGGCGGCGGCCGTCCCACAAGCATCTTCCCGTGCAATTCCATCGTTGGGTCCTGGTCGAAGACGACATGGCAGGACGCCATGTTGATGTCCCGGAAAGCGCGCTGGATCGGTGAGTCCGACATGTGTCCGCTGGCGCCAGATCCCTGCGCGAGCAGAGTCACCGCGTCACGGCAAATCGATGCAATATGGGAGGACATCGCACGCTGACGGGCCCGGTTTTCCAGCGGTATCGGCGGCATCGTGGCGTCCGATTCAATTTCCTGTGCCAGCGCGTCGATCATCCGGGATGCGGTTTGCGCAGCCAGGTCTGCCTTGGCGAGCCGAATCTGGAGCGCTGGATTGTCGACGCTCGTTCGTCCGGAAAAGGTGCTGAGGAATGTTTTTGCCCGTTCGACTGCGTGACCTGCCGCGCCGAGCGTTCCGCTGACGATTGCCGACAGTGCCGCAACGCAGAGCATGGGTGTAAAAGCGGAGGTGTAGACGCTGCTGTCGTGAATCTGCGCGCCTTCCGCTTCGCCGGATCGGGCGGGCGTGGCGTCCATCACCCGATGGGCGGGGATGAAGATGTTGTCGAAGATCACGTCATGGCTGGCCGTTGCAGCCATGCCGGACGTGCGCCAGGTGTCTTCCAGTTTGGCCTCGCTCCAGGGCATGGCGAACATGCGTACGGCAGGCGGGCGAGGGGGCTGGCCTTCGACGGGTTCAGGCAGGTCTTCCTCGACAATGCCAGAGACCATGCACCATTGCGCGTGGGAGGAGCCGGTGCCCCATTTTGCGCGCCCATTGATGCGGTAACCCCCTGCTTCAGGCTGGGCTTTTACGGTCGGTGCCACCATTACCGGCCCAAGACGTGACGGGCCATCGGCGAATATTTCCTTCTGCGCCTCTTCCGGCAGAAGGCACCACATCCAATTGTGAACCATGTAGAAGGCAAGGGTCCAGCCGGTCGACACATCAAGCGGTGAGAGGGCCTTCATCACTTTCACCATCGAAGAGATGCCAAGCTCATGCCCGCCATAGCGCTGTGGGACCAGGATTTCGAACAGACCTGCCTCAGCGACATCTGCAATTGTCTCGTCGGCGACCCGTCGGTCGCGCTCGGACGTTTCTGCGCGTGCAGCAATGGCCGGCGCAATTGCGCGGGCCCGTTCGACCAGCTCGTCGGTCAGCTGCTCTGTATTCCGGACCGGGGCAGCGTTTGTGTCAGCCATAAGTGTTCCCTTTGTCTCCCTCTGGCGCGCAGAGTGTCGAGTTGGCCTTAAATGTCAATGTTATTGACAAAAATTGCGTTTCGGGTTGAATTTGAGGCGAACAGGAATTCGCCGCACAGTGCTTTTTAGGTAGTGTGCAAGGCAAGAACACAAACAGGACGCGCGAACCGGACGAACGCGCAATCGGAGGAAATAGCCATGTCTCTCTCGAAGCTGACCAACATCCACCATGCGGCGTACCGCTGCCGCGATGCCGAGCAGACGCGCTGGTTCTATGAAGAAGTGCTCGGACTGCGGTATCGCGCTGCCCTCACCTTCGAAGAGGTCTCCGGCACGGACATCAAGCGCGAATACATGCACCTCTTCTTCGAAATGGAAGATGGATCGATGGTCGCGTTCTTTGATGAGCCGTACACGGTCAAGCCGGACCAGTTTGAGCAGAAAGACAGCTTCGACGTCCATGTCGCATTCGAAATCGACAATCTCGAGGACCTCGAAGTCTGGAAACGCAAGATCAAGGATGCGCGGATTAAATGTGCCGGGCCTGTCGACCATGGTTTCGTGAAGTCGATCTATTTCTACGACCCGAACGGCTACCAGTGCGAAATCACCTGCCGCACGCCAGATTACACGAAGATCCTGGACGAAGAAGAATCTGACGCGCGGAAGATTACACGTGAGTGGACTGAGAAAACCCGCAAGCGCAAAGAGGAACTGTTCGGGGCAGAGGCCCTCGACAAGCGGGAAGTCTCAGAATTCTATCACGCCTGATCGTATGACTGCGGATAGAACGAGACGGGAAGGGCGGGCCTCCGGCAAGCCCTTCGGCATGATCGCGTTGATTGGTACAAGCTTTGTACTGGCTGGGTGCAGCCAGTCCGGGACCCCATCGGCCGGGAACCTATCGGATAGCGGGATTGCCTCCGTCGACGCCGACTCGGCTGACTCCGTAGAGGTGAGCTGCCCGGGCTACAGCCCCGGGCACAAGCAGGTGTTCTGGGGCGACCTGCATGTCCATACGGCGTATTCACTCGATGCGTATGGGTTCGGGACGCTGCGCACGCCGGCGGAAGCCTACCGGTTCGCAAAAGGAAACCCTGTGGGGTCACCGGCAGGAGAGGTGAAGCTCGACCGCCCGCTCGATTTCATGGCGGTGACCGACCATGCCGAATGGCTGGACCTTATGTATACCTGCACCGACCCGCGTATGTCGGCGCATCCATACTGCGTGAAGCTTCGAGACCAGAGCACTCAGGAAACCGGGGCAACTGTTTTCCGGGATTTTGTGAACCCGACGCTGACACAAGCGCAGCCTGCGAAGGCAGATATCTGCACAGAAGACCCAGCTGCATGTGACAGCGCATTGCTCAGCCAATGGGAGCGGTTGCAGCAGCAGACCAATGAAGCAGATGATCCGTGCACATTCACGGCGCTGAACGGGTTTGAGTGGTCGGCCACACCGAATTACTCCCACACGCATCGGAACATCATCTTTGCGAGCGACAAGGTGACGCCCACTCCGGTCGATTATCTCCGCTTTCCTGAAATCGACCAGCTCTATTCCAAGCTTGAGGCGGGATGCCGGGCTGAGGATGGGTGCGACGCCATTACAATCGCGCACAACATGAATATGGGAGACGGCAAGAGCTTTGACGTTGAGACGGAAAGCGAACGTACGCTGGCGTTGAGAACGCGCTATGAGCGCCTGGTGGAAATCACGCAGGAAAAAGGCACCAGCGAATGCCTGCCGGAATATGCAGACCGCGAAACTTCGGCGGATTGCAGCTATGAAAACTACATTACGTCTCACTCCAGACCGAAACCGCTCGCGGATTTCGAAGAAGAAGAGTGGGAGCAGATGCGCTCGACCTATGCACGGGGGCTCCTGCGACGCGGGTTGATAACCTATGCCAACCGGCAGGATGCCGAAGGCAATCCGTTGCAGGTCGGCTTTATCGGCTCGACTGACAGTCACACCGGGCTGGGTGGTTATGTGGAAGAAGACCAATGGCAGGGAACGGTGTTTGGCATCGGAAACTTCGAACGCAATATGAGTCGGATAGGCTTCAATCCCGGTGGCCTCGTTGCTGTCTGGGCGGAGCAGAACACACGCGACGACATCTTCAACGCGCTGAAAAACCGGGAAACCTATGCCACGAGTGGTCCACGGATCGCGCTGCGCTTTGATGCTTCGGCAGGAGGGGAGGTGCCTGCCTGTTTGGCAGGTGGCGCCCTTGCACCGGTTGCTGGCAGCACGTCCATGGGCAGCGTCTTGCCGGAGGCCAGCCAGACAGCGACGTTCCGGGTCGCCGTAACAGGCGACAAGGCCCCTCTGCAAAAAATCGAGGTCATCAAAGGCTCGCTGTCTGGTGACAGATATGAAGAAGCGGTCATTCCGGTCTGGACGAGCGAAGCAGGCGAAGCGAACGCATGTGTGGTCTGGTCTGACCCGGATTTCGATCCTGAAGCCCCTTCATACTGGTATGCACGGGTGACCGAAGTCCCGACTCCCAGATGGTCTTCTTATCTGTGCCAGGAAGCGGGACGTTGCGAAGAATTCCCGGATGCCGACGTCATGATACAGGAACATGCGTGGGCATCGCCGATCTGGCATCTGCCCACGCGCTAGGCTCCGGCCTCTATTCCCAGGTCCTGGCTTCCTCAACGGCTTTCCGGATCGCCGGCAAACCCCAGAGCATGATCAGCCCGGCGAGCGGGATCACAATCCCGCCGCACAGGGCGAGCGATTTGTTGAGGGCGGCGTCGCTGTGGAACACATAGTCTGTTGCGCTCGCCACCACTGTGGGCCCGAGTCCCATCCCAATGAAGTTCGCGACCAGGAAGTAGAGCGCAACGGTCTGCCCACGGAGCTGGTTCGGCGCCATCAGCTGTATCAGGCCGCCGGCGATGCCGCCCTGAAAAGCAGAGAAGAAAACCGCAACCGATAGACAGATCAGGCCGAGCAAGGGTGTGCTGACGAAGCCGAGCGCAACGACGAATGGCCACATCCCAGCCATCGAAAACAGGATCACCCGGCTATAGGCATCGGGAATTCCCTTGGCGAACCAGCGGTCTCCAAGGGCGCCGCCAGTCAGCAGGCCTGTGGTGCCGGCGATCATCATCAGAACGCCAAACGTGCGACCGGCATCTCCGCGAGAAAAGGAGAACGTCCTCATCAGGTATTCAGGCCCCCAGATGTTCAGGCTGAACACGACCATGACGAAGAGAGAAACGCCCAGAATATGCGTGAACAAGGCGCGCTTTCGGCTGATGACGAATTTCAGCGCGTCTTTCAGCGAAACGCCTTTCTTGGAAGTTTCCGTCTCTATCAGTCCCCGGCGTCCGGGTTCACGGATCAGGAGAACCAGGAAGGTAACCAGCAATCCGGGCAGACCAACGAGGAAGAAGGTAAGCTGCCACCCTTCACGTTCACCGATCATTGGCAGGACGACCGTACCCGCGTTCATCGCGATCGTTACAACCCATCCACCGATGACATAGGCAAGGCCCGAGCCGATCGTTACGCCGAGTGTGTAGACGCTGAGCGCCCGGGCGAGAGACTTCTTCTCGAAATAGTCCGTGATGATGGAATAGGCCGCTGGTGACAGGACAGCTTCGCCGACGCCGACACCGATGCGCGCGATAAACAGGGAAGTGAATCCCTTCGCCATACCGCACAGCGTGGTCATGATGCTCCAGAATGTGATGGCGATCGCGATCAGGTGTTTGCGGCTGCTTCGGTCTGCGATGCGCGCCAGCGGGATCCCCATGATCGAGTAGAAAATGGCGAAAGCAAATCCGGCAAGTAGGCTGTATTGCGTGTCCGAAATATCGAAGGACTGACGGATGGGACCCACCAGCAGGCCCATGATCATTCGGTCAATGAAGGAAACCGTTTGGGCCAGCATCAGAATGATGACAGCATACCAGGCATAGAAGCCGGATCTTGCAACAGGTGCTTGGTGTTCGGTCGCCATGGGCGGTGTTTCCTCTTTTTGTATTATCTTGTTCAGGCCACACGGTGGCGGAGGGGCTGTCCGTGGACGGCAGCCAGCGTGTTGGCGACCGCAACTTCGAGGCTGCGGTCGAATGTTTCGTTGGTGAGCCAGGCGATGTGCGGCGCCGGGATAACATTGTCGAGCTGGAACAGCGGGTTTGTGCCGGCGGCAGGTTCGGGATCAAACACGTCCAGACCGGCGCTTTTCAGATGTCCTGAGCTGAGTGCAGCGTAGAGCGCGCTTTCATCGACCAGTCCGCCGCGTGCTGTGTTGATCAGGACTGCGCCGCGCTTCATGCAGCTGAGCTCATTAGCGCCTATTGTGTGGGGGGTGTCTTCGTTGAGCGGGATGTGCAGCGAGACGATGTCGGATTGCGAGATCAGCGTGTCGAGCGAGACATGCGTATACGGCACGTCCTTTTTTGACCGCGACGCATAGATCACCTTTGCGCCCATGAACTCCAGAATAGGCGCGAGCAGTCTGGGAATGTCTCCAAAGCCGACGAGGCCGACAGTCTTGCCATGCAATTCCTGGAGAGATTCCCGCGTCGTCTCATCCGGAATCCATTGCCCGCTGCGGCAAAGGGCGTCGAGACGCGGCTGGAGTCTGAGCGCCGAGAGGATCAGCAGAAGCGTCATTTCCGCGACAGCCCGGCTATTCGTTCCGGGCATGTTACAGACAGCAACGTCGTACGCTTTTGCGGCCTCCAGATCTATCGTGTTTACTCCCACGCCGATCTTCTGAACCAGTTTCAGCGATGGTGCACGGGCTATATGATGGGCCGTGACCGGACGGAGCACGTGCCACAGCACGTCGGTCTCCCGCAGAAGCGCGTCAAACTTTTTGTCGTCTGACTGGTCGCAACAGGTCACGTCGATATTCTGGTCCTTGAGTGCATCAAGCTTTGCGAGCAGGTTCGGGCCCGCTTCATAGTGGAAGAGCACCTTGATCATCTTGAACCCCTCAGTCCTTCAGCATCGCGCGCGTGAATGCCTGGATGTAATTCATGTGGGCTGTCACACCTTCGGTAACGCGTTTTACGTCGCCCACCGCGATAGCCTCGGCGACCTCAGCATGCATTTCGGCAACCAGACCGAGGTCGTCTTCATGTCCGGCATAATAGTGCCAGAAGCGGCGAGAAAGTCCGTGTAGGGATCCAAGCGCGTTGACGGCGAACTCGTTGTCGCAGGCGGCGGCGACCGCCATATTGAATTTCTGGTCGATCTTGAGGAATCGGCGGTAGCTTTTCCGCCCATCATTCCGGAATGATTTCGCGAGAGACTGGAACACTGCACGTTCCTGCCGATTGGCGCGCTCGGCTGCATGGCTTGCAACAAGAACCTCCAATGCGCGCCGGGTTTCAACCAGCCGCAATTGCTGGCGGATATCAATCGGTGCGATCCTGAGGCCGCGGCGGGGCATGATCAGGATCAGGTATTCTTTCGAGAGGCGTAAGACCGCTTCCCGGACGGGCGTGCGGCCCAACCCGATGCGCTGGGCAAGTTCCTGCTCCGTCACCAGCGTGCCCGGAGCGAGTTCCATCGTGACAATGAGTTCCTCAAGCTGCTCGTAGGCATCTTCCGACAAGGGGCGTGATTGAGGCGTGGGGGAGGGGTTAATTTCGGCCAAGGACTGACCCTCCAGCATATTTTGCCCTGGCGCCGAGAGATTCCTCGATCCTCAGCATTTCATTCCATTTCGCCATGCGTTCCGATCGTGTGAATGAGCCGACCTTGAACTGGCCAGACGCCCAGCCGACGCTGAGATGGGCGATCGTCGTATCTTCACTTTCGCCAGACCGGGCAGAGACGATTGTGCCCATTCCAGCGGCCTTTGCTGCATCGAAGGCATTCTTTGTCCGGGTCAGGGTGCCCGCCTGGTTCGGCTTGCAGAGCAGGGCTGTGCAAGAACCGTCTGCGATCGCCGTTTCTACATTCACGCGATTGGTGACGAGTAGGTCGTCTCCCACAATCTGTGTTCTATCTTTGAACTCGACTGTGAATTTCTGGTGGGAGGTGTGATCGTCTTCGGTGAAAGGATCCTCGATCATCGCAATCGGATAGGATCGCACCCAGCCAGCGACCTGATCGTACCATTCTTCCGTCGAGAGGGCCCGGCCTTCTGCTTTCAGAATGTAGGATCCATCGCGGAAAAACTGGTTGGCGGCGACATCGATCGACATGCCGACCTGTGTCTCCGGATCAAATCCGGCTTTCTCGATACTGATGAGCAGGGCGTCCAGTGCCTGTTCATTGCTGTCGAACACCGGCCAATAGCCCCCTTCGTCCGCCACACCTACGCTTGCCCCCCTCCGCGCGACCAGATCTCCGGCCGCAAGATAGATTTCAGCAACCCATTCGAGTGCTTCCCGGAAGCTGGACGCGCCGAAAGGAACCACCATGAAATCCTGCAGGTCCATGGCCCCCGCGGCGTGCGCGCCGCCGCCGAAGATTTGTATTTCCGGAACCGGAATCAGCGGAGCGTCGCCCATGGCGAAATAGGACCAGAGCGGCTCATCCCGTCCGGCGGCTGCTGCATGCGCGATGGCGAGCGATGTTGCGATCAGCGCATTGCCGCCAAGACGGCTGAGCTGTGGCGTTCCGTCGAGCGCCTCAAGCGTGCCATCGACAAGTTCCTGCTGGTCGGCCGGCAATCCGATCAGTACAGGAATGATCTCGTTCCGAAGACCGGCCATGGCCTCTGATACGCCATAACCACCGAATGCCGCGCCGCCGTCCCGAAGGTCCAGTGCTTCGCCTGCGCCGGTGGAGGCTCCCGCAGGAGCGATGGCGCGTCCGACGGCACCATTCGATAGCCGGATTTCGACTTCGATAGTCGGCCGCCCGCGGCTGTCCCAGACCTGACGGCCTTCCATGGATGCGATGTCGAGGTGGCTCACGCTTGTGTCTCTCCTTTATCGGAATGGGGCGCCCAGTCGGAGAACCATTCGTCGGCCAAAGCGCGCAGAGAAGTTGCCGCTTGCTTCAGATGGTTCCAGGCAAAATTTCTTATGGCCGCCTTGTCGGTAGGGGCGGTGATGTACTCAACCGGAGACTTCCCATCCATGCGGGCGAGCAGGAAACCGGACAGGTATCTTGCTGCGCGGGCGTCCAGGTCGTGATCGGTACCGGCTGCGAAGTAGTTTGTATGGAAGGTGTCAAAGGCCGCTTTGTATTTGGAGGCGTGCTGCGGCTTCCAGGCAGCCTTCAGGCAGAGGTGCGCGCTGCAGAAGGCAAGGTCGAAGGCCGCATCGCCGGTATTGGCACATTCTGCATCAAGGATCACCGGGTGGTCCCGGCCGAAAAGAATGTTCTTTGGACTGAAGTCCCCGTGGATCAGCCAGTGGCGATTTTCCTCAAACAGCTTCACGAGTCCTGTGAGTTCGTGTTCGAGTTCCGGGTTCGCTGGAACGCTTGCCAGGAAGTAAGGGGACAGGCGCAGGGCATGGATCAGGTCGGGTTGGGTGAAGGCCGCGTGCACCTGGGAGTCTGCAAGGCTGGCATCATGCAGGCGCCGAAGCGCCAGGGCGAGTTGCCGGACAAGGTCTGTCCGGATAACCCCGTTCTGCAATTCTTCCTTCCAGGCCGTGTATTCCGATGATGGGAGGTATTCCGTGACCAGAACACCGCGTGAAGGATCATGCCCCAGAACTTCCGGTGTCACGCCTGGTGCGACTGTGCGCGCAAACCGGTAATAGGCCGCTTCAAAATCAATACGGCTGGTAGGGGCAAACCACTCACCGGCAACTTTCAGTTTCGCGAGTGCTCTTTTGGCGCAGACAGGCCCCTCTGGCAGGTCAACGCGCCAGATATCGCATGAAACGCCGCCGCTCAGGGGCTCGCCGAAAAGTTGTCCTGTGGCGTGTGTCAGCCCCAGCTCCCGGAGCGCTTTGCAGATGGGGGCTGGTACGTTTGGAATTGTGCGCTCCTCGCCTGTGCCCAGAATTTGCTCCGGCGCCGCCATTGGCAGAACCGGCTTCTTGATGTACTGGTGATATATCAGAGGTGGGGAGGTGTCCAGCTTCCCGCCAATCCGATGGGAGGAACCGGCATGACGGAAGAGCCATTGTGGGTGCGGCTTTCTGAACTGGAAGCCGCGGCGATTGCAGACGTCCTGGTCGCGATGGGGCTGGAGACACAGGTGCTTGCTGCGGACCTTCGCCCGCTTGGCGCCGCGAAAATGGCGGGCGTCGCGTTGTGTGCAGAAGGCGGGGAAGGGGGCGGCCAGCCCGCCATTCCCACATTCGAGCTTGATGACCTGGTAACGCCCGGTGCGGTCGTGGTGATCGCGACCAATGGATGCGACAAGGGTGCGATCATCGGAGACAACATGGTGACGAGCATGGTGCGTGCTGGCGCCCGTGGTTTCCTGCTGGATGGCGGTGTTCGCGACCGTGAGGCGCTGGTAGATGGGCCGGTTCCAGTCTGGTGCCGGTACGCCTCGCCCATCAATGCGCACAGGAAATGGAAATACACGGCCATGAACCGTCCGGTGACGCTTCCCGGCATCTGGGGCGACGTGGAAATCCGGCCGGGCGACCTGATCCTGGGAGACGAGGATGGCGTGGTTGTGCTGCCGCAGGAACATGCGGCGCAGATCATTCACGACGCCGAAATTCACATGCGTGCAGAGGCGGATATCAAGGCTGCGATCGAGGCCGGGGAAAGCCGCGAAACCGCCACCAAATCCAGTCGTCGTCTGCAACATGTACGTCCTTTGACTATGCACGCGGAAATACCAAAAGAATAGGCCGGAATGACCCAACGGAAACGTTTGACCGGCCATCTTTTTAATGTAGATTAAAAACTTCTTGAAGGGGCAAAGTAACGTTTTCGGGCGTCGCCCGCACGTTCTGACCCAGAAAAATAAACTGGGAGGTCCGCATGACGGCCACGAAACACAAATACGACCGGATTCCGTACCTCGTCGTTTACGAGGACAAATCCGCCTTCAAAGACACTTATGCCGGTGAGATCGACAAGGTTGCTCTCAGCTGCCAGTTGCTGAAGCCCAAGGACAATCCATCCAAGACGGTGGTGATCTGGTCCCACCCGATCGGGGGCGGTTCATACCTGCCGATGATGGCTGCGCTCGCGAAGAGCGGTGTTCACACGATCTATTGCGATACGCGCTATCGCGGTGTCGACACGGCGCTGATCATGGAGAAGGTTGTCTGCGATCTCGGCGCGGTTGTGCGCGACGCAAAGGAACGTCTCGGCTACGAGAAAGTCGTCCTTGGTGGTTGGAGCGGTGGCGGGTCCATGTCGCTATTCTACCAGTCGGAAGCCGAACAACCGTCAGTGACGTCCACACCGGCAGGGGATCCGCCGGATCTCACCAAGCGCGGTTTCATTCCCGCCGATGCGGTCATGCTGGTCGCAGCGCACCATGCCCGCCATGTGACTTTCACAGAATGGCTAGATCCATCCGTGATCGATGAGAACGACCCGGAGAACCGCGATGTTGAGCTGGACATCTATGATCCGCGTAACCCCAACAAGCCGCCATATTCGGCAGAATACCTGAAGCGCTTCCGCCAGGCGCAGATCGACCGGAACAGACGCATTACGAAATGGGTGAAAGACAAGCTTGCGGAATACAAAGCCGCCGGCCAGACGAACCGGGAATACGGCTTCGTTGTCCATCGCACGATGGCGGACCCGAAATGGCTGGATCCCACGATCGACCCGAATGGACGCAAACCAAACTGGTGCTTCCTGGGTGATCCTGAAGTCGTCAACGACAGCCCGGTGGGGCTCGCCCGGTTCTGTTCGCTGCGCAGCTGGCTCTCGCAGTGGAGCTATGATGACGCGCGTGCAGACGGCGTGAAATGCGCCGCGAAAATTTCCGTGCCCGTGCTTGTTGTCGGCAACACCGCAGATGACGGCATAACGCCGGAGCACACCAAACGCCTCTATGAGGCGGTCTCGCATGACGACAAGGAACTGGTGTGGATCCAGGATGCCAACCACTATTTCTTCGGCCAGCAGGAGAAAGCGGTCGAGGCAGCCGAGACCTGCGCAAACTGGCTCCAGAAACACGGGATGTAAGACATGGCATCCGAAGACCGCAAAACGCGGTCTCTTGAGGAGATCGCAGACCCCGACATTCAAACGCTCGCAGACTTCCCGCGATGCCATGCCGGTCGGACCCCGGGCAAAATGGCGATTGTCTACGAGGACCAGACACTCACTTACCGTGAACTGAACGATTTCAGCGACCGGATTGCCTGGGCCTTGGGGAAGGCCGGCGTCGGCCGGGGAGACCGCGTTGCGTTTCTCGACAAGAATTCCGATGCATTTTTCCCGATCCTCTTCGGGACCTCTAAGGCCGGTGCCACATTGGTTCCGGTCAATTTCCGCCTCGCTCCGAAGGAGGTCGCTTATATCCTGCGTGATAGTGGCGCAAAGCTCATCTTTGCCGGGGAAGAGTTTCTGGACATCGTCTCGGCGGCTCGATCGGATGCCGGTGATCTGGAGACAGTCGTCGCAATCGATGCGGGGCAGGGCTTGTCCGGATGGGCAGGCGCTTCACCGGGGGCGGGCGGTCTGCCGGACCCGCCGATCCCGGAAGAGACGGCGGTGCAGATGTACACCAGCGGCACAACGGGTCATCCGAAAGGCGTAGAGATTACCCACCACGCCATGGTTCGGGCGGCGATTGAAGGCCTGTCTGTCTGGCCGGCGATGTTCCGTCCTGATGCGGCCGTCTTGTGCACGATGCCGCTGTTTCACATTGCGGCCTGCAATCTAGGACTGGCGGGCCTCTATGCCGGCGCGCGTGCGGAAATCCTCCGCGCGGCGTCCGCGGCTGAAGTCATTGAGTTGATCGCGGATCACAAGATTGCCGTGACACCGCTTCCGGCTGCCCTGATCCATGACATCATCCGGCTCCCGGAAGTGGGTAATCTCGACCTGACGCATCTCGACACATTGCTGATCGCCGGCTCCGGCATCCCGGTCGAACTGCTGAGGGAAGCGCAAAGCGTCCTCAAATGCGGGTTCGCACTCTCCTATGGTATGACAGAATGTTGCGGAGGGCTGACATATCTTGGCCCTGCGGATTGCACCTATGATGCGGGCACGAAACTGAAATCAGCGGGCAAACCTTTGGGCGCGTCCCGTCTGAAGGTTGTGGATGAGAATGGCGTGGAACTGCCGCCCGGCCAGATCGGCGAAATTCTTTGCCAGACAGACCGGGTGATGAAATCTTACTGGAATAAGCCCGAAGCGACGGCTGACGCCCTGAAGGATGGCTGGTATCATAGCGGGGACGCCGGTTATTTCGATGAGGAGGGGTTTCTCTATATCGTCGACCGGATCAAGGACATGGTCATCAGCGGCGGTGAGAATATTTACCCGGTCGAAGTCGAGAATGAACTCATTCAGCACCCGGATGTCGAAGATGTGGCGGTGATTGGTATCCCTGATTCCAAATGGGGGGAAAGTCTGCTCGCCTGTATTGTGCCAAAAGCCGGTGTGCGCCCTGATCCCAAAGAAATTGAGTCGTTCCTTCGGCCCCGCCTCGCAGGTTACAAGATACCGCGGAAATATACCTTCGTGGACAGCTTCCCCCGCAACGCGACCGGCAAGGTGCTGAAGCGGCAGATGCGACTGGACTTCGCCGACCTGGCCAGCTGAAAAAAAGGTGCGCTGTGAGTTTTGAAATCACGCCCCCACTATTCCACGATTTCATTCGCCTGAATGGCAAATGGTATCCGGACAAGCCCGCAATTATCGATGAGGGCGGAACGCTCAATTGGGGGGAGCTTGACCGGCGTTCCAGCCAGGTTGCCAACGGGCTGCTTTCGCTTGGTATTGGAAAAGGTGACGGCGTTGCCATCCTGATGTCGAACGGCGTCGAATATGTCGAAGTCATGTACGGTATCCTGAAGGCCGGGGCGATCATTGTGCCGTTGAACCTCGCCGTGATTGAGGAAGGCCTCGTCCGGATGATCGAGGACTCCGGCGCGAAGGCGATTTTCTACACGCCTGACCAGTTCGGGCGGTTCAAGGAACAGGAATTCCCCTCAGGCCGGCCAGCGGAGTTTGTGCTCGGCGAAGCAAGCGGCACGGCTGATGAGTTCCGTACCTGGAGAGACTCACAGTCAGATCGCCAGCCCGCGGTAAAGATCGGCGAAGATGATCCGTGTAACATCATCTACAGTTCCGGCACGACGGGACTGCCCAAAGGCATTAAACATGCCTACCGGCGGCGTATACAATCCATGTATGAGCTGTCGCTTGCTCACCGGTATCATTTTGCAGCCATCTCGATCTGCCCGATCGGGCTCTATTCCAACATTGCCTGGGCATCGCTTTTCTGTGCCCTGATCGTAGGCGGAACTTGTGTGGTGCGGTCACGGTTCGATGTGGACGACTGGCTGGACTGTGTCGAACGCTACGGCGTGACGCACACGTTCATGGTGCCGATCCAGTTTCAGCGCGTGTTGGATGCGCCGGGCTTCCGGTCGGAACGCGTTGCGTCACTTGAAGCTGTCATTTCCGGCGGCGCACCCCTGTTTGAGGACCTCAAGCGGAGGGTTGGCGAGCAGTTCAAGTGTGCGGTCATCGAACTCTACGGACTGACCGAGGGGTTCATGACAACGCTGCAACCGGAAGAGGCGGAAGGGCGGACAGCATCAGTCGGGAAGCCTGTGCGCGGAAATGACTACATCCTTGTCGACGATGATGGCCGGGTTCTTCCCTGGGGCGGGACCGGCGAGATCTGCGTTCGCTCCGTGCACTGGATGGTGGAATATCACAACCGTCCTGAAGCCACCGAAGAGATCAAGTATGTAGACCCGGATGGAGTGTTGTGGCTTCGGACAGGGGATATCGGACGCACGGATGAAGCTGGCTATCTCTACATCACCGACCGGAAGAAAGACATGATCGTGTCCGGCGGCCAGAACATCTATCCGGTGGATATCGAAGCGGTGATGGTGGGACACCCCGCGGTTTCTGAAGTTGCCGTCATCGGTGTACCGGATGCGAAATGGGGCGAAACGCCCATCGGCATCATTGTGCCGGAGCCGGGCAGCAGACCGGATCTGTTGGCGGAAATCCTGGAATGGACCAACACACGGGTTGGCAAACGCCAGCGGATTGCCCGCGTTGAGATCCGTTCGGATATGCCCCGAAATCCGAATGGAAAAATCCTGAAGCGCGTGCTGCGCGACGAATACGAATAGCGGCAGGGCGGAGTCGCCTGACGCTGACCAAATCTCGACGAAAAGAAAGAAGGCCGCTCCAGATGGAGCGGCCTTCGCCTTTTTGCCGGGCTTTAGGAGGAGCTACCAGCGCAAGGTACCTTCGAGGAAGACTTTCCGGCCTTCGCCCAGTGACTGGAACGAGGACAGCACCTGGTAGGCGTGCTGAATGGTCAGCTCATCAGTCAGGTTCCGGCCAACCAGTGCGACTTCCCAACGATCATCTGCCGATCCGATTGCCAGGCGGGCGTTCAGCTTGGTAAAGGCGTCCTGGAAGCCGGCTGGATCGAAGTCCTGGCGAACATAGTATTCGCTGGAATAGTACCCATCGACCTTGGCATCGAGGACGAGGTTCGGCGTGATGTTTTTCGTCCATGCCGCTCCGATGTTCAGCTCGACTTCCGGGGCGCGTTCAATCTGGCGGCCGCTGAGGTCTCCCTGACCGTCCACGCAGGCCGGATCTTCCTGAGTTCCGTCAGATGCGATCGGGCACTGGGCGTTCTTGAACTCGTCGAACGTCGCATCCGTGAAGGCAGCCGATGCGTTAAAGGTCAGATTGTCCGTTGCGAGCCACTGGCCTTCGAGTTCGACGCCCTTCACTTCAGCCGACGCCGCGTTTCCGATGATGAAGCGCGTGCCGTCATAGGACGAGGTCTGCATATTGTCGAACTTCATCAGGAAAGCTGCGGCGTTCAGGCTGACCCGTCCATCGGCCAGGAACATTTTCGTCCCGACTTCATAACTGTCAGCCTCTTCGCCCTCGAAATCGAACACGCCATTTCCTTCCGACAGGGTGATCCCGTCGTTTAGCTCGGCTGCCGTCAGCGAGGAAACGCCGGCGTATTTCGAGAGGAAAGCGGAGTCCTTGGACAGAAGGATCGTTCCAAGAGCGTCGTCATTCGCTTTCATGCCACCCGGCTTCGAGCCGGTCGAGAATGCGGCATACATGCTAACGTCATTGTTCATCTCGTACAGGAGGCGGATGGATGGATCGGTGTTCGTGTCCGACCGGGACTCGTAGAAGATGAACTCCGGATTGCTGCGCAATGGCGCATTCGGATTGAAGACGAGGTTCACCAGATCCGGCAGGTCTGCATGGCGGTTCTGCGCCCGGGCATCCTGGTCTTCCTTGGTGTAGCGCAGGTCCCCGATCAGGCTCAGCTTGTCGGTGAGGTGCCAGGTCAATTGTCCGTAGAGCGACACCGTGTCCGTTTCGCGATGGAATTCTCGGAGTGACGCAACGGCTCCGTCGATCTGGCTGTACGCGATCGCGGGCACGCCGACCGTCGCGTAGAACCCCGGAGAATAGGCGCTGTACTGGAACGTATCGACTTCCGAGTTGTGATAGAGGCCACCAACGATGTACTCGAACGTGTTGCCGGTCGGGGAGAGCAGGCGTGCCTCGAAGGATTTCTGCTCATAGTCATCACCGATTGAGGTGTTGAGCAGGTGTTCCGGCACACCGTCGACATCCAGGTACCGTTCAGACTCTGTCTGCCAGTAGTTGCCGATCAGCTCCAGCTTGTGCTCTCCGATCATCGAAGAAAGCGATGTCGTGAAAGCGAGGGAATCCAGATCGTCATATTCCGGGACCGGAACGCCCGTCGCGGCATACCGCACCTGATCAGCGTTCGTCTCGATATAGGCCGGATTGATCGGTGCCGTCGGAGACAGCAGTGCGCCTGCGGTGACCAGCTGGTTGCGGCGGCCGTCGACGGAGTTTGAGCCGCCCTCGACTTTTGCGAACAGCATCGTATCCGGCGTGATGTCCCATTCCAGGCTTCCGCGTGCGCCCCAGGCGTCTACGGAGTTGTCGTCGTTGCCAGTGAAGGCGTTCTTCACGTCGCCGTCGAGATTTTTCGTCTGGAACGCCAGGCGTCCGCGGACTGTATCGGAGAGCGGTCCGGAAATGGCGCCGGAGGTCCGATAGCCGCCGTCTTCAAGTTCGATGCCGGCATTGGCATAGGCTTCAAACGTGCTTGTCGGCCGGGCGCTGGAAACCGTGATGGCCCCTGCGATCGTGCTTTTCCCGAACAGGGCGCCTTGAGGGCCGCGTGCGACTTCGACCGCGCCGACATCCATCAGACCGGTCTCCAGACAGCTGGAGCGGCCGCAATAAACGCCGTCATTGAAGATGCTGACCGAGGAGTCGAACGCAATGTTCGTAACGCCGGAACCGAGGCCACGGATACGCACGGCCCAAGAGCCGAACGTCTTCTGGACGGTCAGGTTGGGAACGAAATTCTGCAGGTCCGTCAGGTCGGCAACCTGGTAGTCCGCAATGGTTTCACCCGTGACAACGCCGATGGAGATCGGTGCGTCCTGCAGGGTCGTATCCCGCTTGGTGGATTGAACGATCACGGCCTGCAGGCGGCGGGCGCCATCTTCGCTGGTCGTGTCTTCCTGCGCATGGGCAGGGGCAGCCAGGGCGATCGCGACGGTTCCGAGGACGGCGCCGACGACAGCTCGGCTGGATGAGCCGTAGAGCTTCTGTTTCATGGTTGTTACCTCCCTCATCCCGGAAACACCGGGGGTGCCGGTTAGATCCGGCTACCAGAATTTTCTTGTCATGAGCAACTTTTTCTAATGCCCACTAAAATACAAACCGGGCAGAAAGTTTTTGCAAGTGGTTTTGTAAAGTTTTTGGACTTTTTCTCTCGGCGTGATCGTCGTGTCACACCCGGCAAGTCCCCCAGTATGAAGCCAAGTGCCTGCAGGTGTCGGCCAAATGGTTTTTATGTCTTGCTAAGAAAATCTAGAGTGTACTAAATAAACCATTGGGGTCCCGGAAACGTAGGGCGTGTCGGGGCAGAGGGTGTCGCGTGCACCTTCCGCGCTTGGGAAACACGGCAGGGATAACGATATGAGCGCACCGGATAAATGGCATTTTGACCGTCAGCTTCGACATCAGCTGAAGCGGGACATGCTGTTGAAGGTGGCAGCGCAGTGCTTCAACGAAAAAGGCACGAGCGGCACCTCCTTGAAAGACGTGGCCCGGCAATTGGGGATCACCGACGCCGCGGTCTACTACTATGTCAAGAACAAGGAAGAGCTGATCTATCTCTGCTACAGCCGCGCGCTGGACATTGGTGGCGCCGCGCTCGACCGCGCGCTGGAAGAAGGTGAAACCGACCTCGAAAAACTCCAGCTTTATATCCAGTATCAGGTTGAGGCGGTCTGTGGCGATGAAGGCCCGGTGGCCATGCTTTCCGAAATCCCAGCGCTGTCCAAGGCGCACAAGGATGAACTGCTGAAACGGTCGCGGGAACATACAAGACGGATAACGGCAATCATCGATGCCGGCATAAAGGCAGGCGAACTGAAGGCCGACAATTCCGCCATGGTCAGCAATGCGATCCTCGGTGCTGTGAACTGGGTGCCTAAATGGTTCCGGCCGAGTGCCTCCAACAAGGGCGAGGAAGTCGCGGCCGTTTTCGCGAAATCACTGACGATGGGCCTGAAGGTCTGAGTAAAAAATACAGAGGGAAAAATGGACAAGACGGTGACAACGCCTCAGGGACCTTTGGCGGGACTTCGTGTCCTGGAACTGGGCCAGCTGATTGCGGGGCCATTCTGCGCGCAGCTTTTCGGGGACATGGGCGCCGATGTCATCAAGGTGGAGCCGCCGGGGCAGGGTGATCCACTCCGCACCTGGGGGCGCACGGGATACCCATTGCTGTGGTCTGTTTGCGCGCGCAACAAGCGATGCATCACGGCCAATCTGCGGGAAAAAGAGGGCCAGGACATCGTCCGCCAGCTGGTCCGTCAGGCTGATTTCATCGTCGAGAATTTTCGTCCGGGGACGATGGAAAAATGGGGGCTCGGCTACGAGGACCTCAAGAAGGAGAATCCATCGATCATCATGATCCGGATTTCCGGTTACGGTCAGACGGGCCCGTATTCCAAGCGTCCCGGCTATGCCTCGGTCGGGGAGGCAATGGGCGGGGTGCGCTACCTGATGGGTGAACCTGACCGGAAGCCATCACGCGCCGGTATCTCGCTCGGCGACACGCTGGCGGGAACTTTCGCCACTGTGGGCGCACTTGCTGCACTCCATCATCGGGAAAAGACAGGGGAGGGGCAGGTCGTCGATGCCGCGATCTACGAATCCATCCTGGCCATCATGGAATCGCTCGTGCCGGAATACACGATCGAGAACTATACGCGTGAGCGCTCCGGATCGTACCTGCCGGCAATTGCACCGTCGAACATCTATGATGGGTCGGACGGTATGGTGATCATCGCCGCCAACCAGAACACCGTGTTTGCACGGCTGTGCGATGCCATGGGCCGGCCGGAGCTGAAAGACGATCCACGATACGCGACCCATGTCGCGCGCGGTGAGAACCAGGTGGGGCTGGATGATCTCATCAATGACTGGACCAAGACCCGCACGATTGATGAGGTTGAGGCCGTCATGATCGAGCACGCCGTGCCGGTCGGGAAAGTTTACCGGGCTCGCGACATGCTGGACGATCCGCATTACGCTGCCCGTGAAGCACTGGTGGACCTTGCGAGCGAGCGCTGGGGCACGATCAAGATGCAGAACGTCTTCCCGAAACTGTCATCTACGCCGGGGTCTGTACGTTGGACCGGGCCGGAAAAGCTCGGCGAACATACTGAGCAGGTGCTGACGGAACTGTTGGACCTGACGCCGGAGCAGATCGAAAAATTGCGCAGCAGCGGGATCGTCTGAGTGCGGACCCTTAAAGGGTGCGCGCGATGATCAGCTTCATGACTTCCGAGGCGCCGCCATGGATCGTGTCGATGCGCGAGTCCCGGAACAGCTGGGCGATCGGGTATTCGTTCATGTAGCCATAGCCACCAAAAAGCTGCAGGCAGCGGCTGATGCTGGCGACCTCAGTCTCTGAAATCCAGAGCTTTGCCATGGAGGCGGTCACGGCATCCAGCTCGCCCCGCAAATGCTTGTTGGTGCACTGATCGATAAAGGCGCGTCCGACGGTTGCCTGAGTCTTGATGTCAGCAAGAGTAAACTGCGTGTTCTGCAGATCCATCAGCGTTCTTCCGAAGGCGTTGCGTTCCTTGGTATAGTCGATGGTCAGCTGGAGGGCACGTTCCAGCATGGCCAGCCCCATGGCGGCAATGACGAGCCGCTCCTGCGGAAGCATCGTCATCATCTGCTTGAAGCCTTCACCCGGCACGCCGCCCAGCAAATTGTCTTTCGGAACCCTGACGCCTGAAAAGAACAGTTCCGATGTGTCCTGTGCATCCCGGCCGATCTTGTCGAGATTCCGGCCGCGCTCGAATCCCTCTGCGTCGCCGGGCACGACAATCAATGAAACACCTTTCGCGCCATCGCTGCCCGTCCGGCAGGCGACGACAACGAGGTCGGCCGTCTGACCGTTCGATATGAATGTCTTCTGGCCGTCGATCACCCATTCGTCGCCGTCCAGCCGCGCGCGGGTGCGCAAATTGGCGAGATCCGATCCGCCGGAGGGTTCCGTCATTGCGATGGCCAGCACGATGTTTCCGGCGACCACACCGGGCAGCCAGGCCTGTTTCTGGGCTTCGGTGGCATAGGCGGTCAGGTAAGGCGCAACGATCATATTGTGGACGGCCACGCCCCAGCCTTCCAGGCCGCGGGCGCCCATCTCCTCGATCAGGATACGTTCGTGGCGGAAGTCACCGCCAAGCCCACCATACGCTTCCGGAACGGTCGCGCCCAGCATTCCGAATTCCCCGGCCTTGCGCCAGAGGTCCCGCTCAACCACCTTGTCTGCATTCCATTGCGCCACCTTTTCCGGCGGCGCATTCGCATCCAGAAATCGCGACACGCTCTCGCGGAACATGGACAGGTCTTCTTCGGCAAACTGGCTGCCGCCGGCATGTGGGGTCATTGAAATCGCTTTCAGGTATTGTTTGGGACAAGTGAGTTGCGCAGGTCCTGTCGTAGCACTTTGCCAGTCGCATTGCGTGGCAGGGCGCTGACCTCGAAAATCCGAGTCGGGCATTTGTAATGCGCGAGCTGCTGACGGCAGAGCGCGAGCGTGGCGTCAGGGGCGAACCGTGTTCCGGTCACTGGCACAATCGCGGCCACCACGCGTTCACCCCATTTCGGGTCGGGCACTGAGAAGACGGCGGCATCCGCCACGCCAGGCAGGCCGGACAACACCTTCTCCACTTCGACCGGATAGACGTTTTCCCCACCTGTAATGATCATGTCCTTCAGCCGGTCGGTCACCGTCAAAAAGCCATCCGTATCAATGTGCCCGACATCGCCTGTGCTCAGCCAGCCCTCCGCGTCCGCGACAGGGGCAACCGTCCCATCGGCTGACCAGCGAACGGCTGCCGGATAGGGCAGGCGGACGAGAATTTCGCCCGTCTCATCGGGTGCCACATCCAGCCCGTCGGCGTTGGTAATACGAATTTCCACGCCAGGCCCCGCTGTGCCTGTCGCCTGATTGACCCTTGGGTCTGGATTGCGGTGTGCGGACGGCGGCAAATGGGTGATCGGGCCGATTGTTTCGGTCATGCCGTAGACCTGCGTGAACTCGCACCCAAATGTGTCGAGGCAGGCCTTCAGCAGCGATGGCGCGATGGGGGAGGCACCATAGCCCACCATTTTCAGTTGGCCCTTCGGAATCTGGCGCGCCTCATTCTCCTTGAGCAAATCGGAGAGGATCGCCGGCACCCATTGGGCGTGCGTCACGCCCAGCTGCTCCATGGCATCGAACATGGTGGCCGGGCTGGCCTGGGAGAGCTGGATCTGCGTCATCCCGCCCGCGAGACCATACAGCGTCCAGGACCAGCCTGCTGTGTGAAACACGGGCGCAACAATCAGGAGACGCGCGTCTGGTGTGAAGGCCAAGGTGTTCGGCGCGAACATCATCCGGTCTGCACTTTCACTTGTGTAGGCGAGGGCCTTTGGTTCTCCCGTCGTGCCGGAGGTGAAGAACAGGGTGGAAATGTCGCCAGGTTCGGAACGATCGACAGCTTCCGTGCTGGCTCCGGTGACAAACGCGCCAAGCCCGGCTTCTGTATCGACGAACCGGAATCGACTGGGCACACTGCCCGCAAATTCGGTGTCACCGACGATAAGCGCAGGTTCGGTCCGATCGAGAATGCGGGTGAGTTCGACCGGAGAGAGGCGCCAGTTCAGTCCTGTCAGGACGGCGCCCGCCCGGCGCGCAGCCAGCAGCACGATGGGGAAGATGAGACTGTTCCGGCCAAGCCAGGCGAGGCGGTCCCCTTTCTTCATTCCGAGCCTGTCCAGCGCATTTGCGAGCCGGTCTGCGCATGTGTCCAACTCCCGCCAGCGGAGGCTGCCGGTCATGCCCAGTACTGCCGGCGCATCCGGCTTCCTCTGTGCAAAGTGCCTGACTTGCGAGGAGAGCGTCGCGGTGTCGCCAAGTAGGCGGAGTCCCGTCCATTCGGATGCTGATGCCATGTGAGCCCGCCTGTCCTGAGCGCATGCGCTGGTTGGTCGTTGCGGGCAGGTGAGGCGAGAGAGTGTGCCCGGTTCAGGCCCGGTGTGACGCCGGCCCGTTTCTCTGCGGGCAGATCCTCTTTCGCGTCCTCCCCGACGCTTTGGAAAGCATTACGTGCGGAAAACATAATCGTCAAGTTTATTGACAATAATTCGCTCCGAGCTTAAGCAGCGTCAAAATGATCAGGGAGGTGATTGAAAATGCTCGAACCCATCCGGATGTTTCTGGGGGAATATTATCTCCAGCTGAAATTCATCCATCTCACCGCCGTGATGGTGTGGGTGTGGAGTACATCTGTCGCCTATGCCTTCTACCTTGTGCCGGTCTTCAAGGCGTGGCGCCGGAACCCGACGGATCAGGAAATCGTCCGTCTCCGGAATTGGATGATGGAGCGATTCGACCAGGGCGCTTCCTATGAGCACTTTGCCTTTCCAGTCATCCTGATCACCGGCCCACTCCTGTTCTGGGCAGGCGGGTTCAATGCGCATGTCGGCTGGTTGATGCTGAAGCTCCTGTTCGTCGCAGGCATCTTCATTCCGATTGAGGTGACCGACTATTATCTCGCCCATTTCGGCGGAGCGAAGCACCGCTATCGCGAAGCAGGGGACGCCGTCGGATATGAGCGGGCGGTGCAGCACCATTGGTGGTTCCTGCTGCTCTCCAGCCCGGCCATCATGGTGTCTGCCATGATCGTTCTCTACCTCGCCATTACCAAACCATTCTGATCTGCAGGGGAGGACCCATCATGACCGACCAACCAAGTTCGATCGCAAGTGAAGAGATTTCTGCAAGTATCCCGTTTTCCGGGACGCCGGCTAAATATTTAAAGATATGCGTGCTCGGTAGCATCGGAATTCATGCCTATCTGTTCTTCGGTTACTGGGCGATCAAGGTGTTCCTGGCCCACGAGCCCTGGCCGAATGGCTGGCTCGTTCTTGTGCTGGCCATTGCCTCAACGGTTTGGTTTGCCTGGTACAGCTATCGCTGGATCATGCGGCTCGATGCGCAATATGGCCGGGGCAGCGGGTGGATTCAGGAGCCCGTGACCGTCAAGCTGCCATGGGAAAAGCTCAGCCGGAAGAAGAAGGGCTGACCCGTCAGCTTCCTACTTGCCGCGAACTTCCACCGCCGTGGCCGGGAAGTCAGCCCATATGCCATCCACGCCTGCGTCAAAGAGCACTTTCAGTTCGTCACGGCTACCCGTGAAAGGGGCATCCGGGCGGTCGTCCCGCACCGTGTAGACATGCACCAGCAGGCCGGCGTCGTGGGCGCGGGCGACGAAGTCTGTCGGCTGGCCATGCTTGCCGAGCACATAGGAGACATCGGCGCCAACGCCGTCAGTCGTCATGGCATCGAGATCGTATTCGAGCCCCATCATGGAGGCGTAGGGGGCGCCAACCATGTTCTGGATCAACGGCAGGTCGCTCTTTTCTGCGACTTCAGCCAGGAAGGGCGGTTCGAAGCATTGGATGTAGACCGGGATGCCGGCCTCCTTCAGGCCTTTGGCTTTCATCGCGTCGAGGATCGGATCGGCGAGGCCCTTGCCAATGGAGGCGTAGTGGCTTGGCCATTTGGCTTCCACATGCAGCCCGACGATATTGCCCTTTTCGGCTTCGGCGAGGACCAGGTCCATGACCTCGTCGAAGGTGACGAGGTCCAGCGTGTCATTGTACTCCATCGAGCGGCCTTCGAATTGCTGGCGCGCTTTCAGGGTCTGGATTTCTGCGAACGTGAAATCATCCGCCCACCAGTCTTCCTGTTCGCCGAACGGCATCTGGCGCGCGACTTTGCGGTCGGCGAATTCGGGATGGTCTGCGATGTCAGTTGTGGCGGACAGGTAGAGGTCATGCCGGGCGATCAGGACGCCGTCCGACGTCATGACAAGGTCCGGTTCGATAAAGTCAGCCCCCTGCGCGATGGCTGCCTTGTAGGCCATCATCGTGTGTTCGGGGTAGAGGCCGCTGGCGCCGCGGTGCGCGATCACAATCGGGCGCTCGCCGGTGAGCGTGTTCCAGGCCTGAGCCGGGGCTTCGGCAGCAGGCGCGCTGGCGCAGGCCGCGAGAACGAGAATGGAGGCGGAGATCAGTCGTTTCATGTTGGGCGCTTTCCGGAAGAGGGGAGCGTGCCGGGAGAGCGAACCCCTCCCGGCACGGGTCGAGGGTCAGAATTTGACGTAGACGCCGGCTTTCACCATCTGCGGCTTGCCGCGGATGATTGTGTGCAGGCCGAAGGCACCGCCGGTGTTGCCGACATCAATCAGGTATTCTTCATCGAAAATGTTCTCGCCGAGGACATAGGCGCCCCAGCGCTGGCTGGCCGCATCAAAGCCGACGCGCAGGTTCGCAACGCCATAGGCGTCCTGCGATTCTTCCACCACGGTACCATCCGGATACATTTCCGGAATGCGGATGAAGCCGCCATTGCCGTCCGCCGCATAGTCGAATCCATTGTCATCCTCGAAGTAGTGCTTGCTCTTCCAGATATAGCTCGGGATGATCGAGATTTCGCCATGCTCACCCATTGGCACAGTGATGTCGGCGGCCAGCGAGAAGCTCTGTTCCGGGCTCAGGCGGAACTTGTTGCCGGCAAATTGCAGCGGGTTCCCATTGTCGTCCTTCTTGTCGTATTCCGAATGCGTGAAGGCATAGGTTGCCAGCAGGCGGACATAGTCATTGACCAAGGCCTGGCCGTCGAATTCGAGGCCGTATTGCGTTGCGTTACCGGAGTTCTCGGTAATGAACACGCCGTTGATCGGATCGAAGCGTGTCGTCTGAAAGTCCTTGTACTGTCCATAATAGACAGAGCTGGTCATCTGCAGGCGGTCGTCGAAGAAGCGTCCGAAGATACCGGCTTCGACATTGTCCAGCGTTTCTGCGTCGATCAGGCTGTAATTCGCGCCCGAGGCTGACAGGACTTCCGGGCGGCGGCCGCGGCCATAGGCGGCCCAGGTGTTGATGTTGTCGGAGACGCGATAAGCGGCGTTGAGACGCCAGGTGAACGCGCCATCCGTGCTTTCCGAAGCCGAAGCCAGCTGATCGAGCGTGTCGGCGCTCAGCAGCAGGGTCGACTGCATGGTCACGCCGTTCAGGCCGCCGAAGCCGAGCAGGTAGGGATTGGTCTTCAGCGCATGGCCGATCGTGCTCGCGCGGATGTCTTCCTTTGTGTAGCGAAGACCGGCGGTCAGCTTCAGGCGGTCGGAGACGGCATAAGTGACATCGCCGAAGAGGTCATACGTGTCGCGGCTGTCGGTCGACAGCGACTGTTCAAGATGCTCGCCATAAAGCGGCACGAGCTGGTTCATCAACAGGGCAGCAAGGGCTGAATACTGGAGCGGTGTATCGAAGCTGCCGAAATTCTGCGCGTCCGGCACGCCCAACAGGGCGAGGTAGCCTTGCGCTTCGGTCACTGTCAGCCCAGCGGCGCCGGCCAGTGTCGGGGCGAACAGCGACTGGGCGTAGGCTTCGTCGGTCGAGAAGCGCAGCTCCGCCTTGTTGTCGATGGTGAAATAGTTGCCGCCGAAGAAGGCCGTCAGCTTGCCACCGGCATCATAGTTCACGCGCAGTTCCTGGCTGAACGTGTTGGCCTTCTGGGCCTGGTAGAACTGGAGCAGGTTGAACGCTGCACCATCGGAGTCCCAGGCTTCCTTGGAGAAGAGGTTGCGATAGTCGGTGAGCGAGGTCAGCGACCAGGCATCATTGATGTCATATTCGATGTTGGAGGTGATGTAGAAAAGCTCGCGGTCGTTACCGAGCTTGCTGCGTACCTGATCCGAATTGATGTTCATGGCGGTGGCGCCAAACGGGTCGACCTTGCCATTGACCGGGAAGAAGCCGGAGGTGAACTGCGTGCCGGTGGAATCGTCTTCCTGGTAGTTCACGAAAATGTCGGCGGTCAGTTGGTCGGTCGGGGCCCAACGCAGTGCGGTGCGTACCGCGGTCGTGTCCTGACCCATAAGATCCGGCGAGTTGGCAGTGTTCGGAACATAGCCGTCCATCTGCTTGAGCTGGCCGGCGACACGAAGGGCGAGCGTGTCGTTGATGGCCCAGTTGTAGTGACCTTCGGCGCGGACGGAACTGTAGTCGCCGGCCTCCAGCGTGGCCGCGCCTGAATTGCCTTCCAGTGACGCGCGGTTCTGGATGAAGTTGATGCCGCCAACCAGGGCGCCCTGGCCGAACAGCGTCGCCTGCGGGCCTTTCACGACCTCGACGCGTTCCATGTCGAAGATGGCGAGGTTTGCGCCATAGCCTGGATTGCCGACGGCGACGCCGTTCTGGAAGAGGGCGACGCGGGGAATGCCGCTGTCGGAGACGACGCCGCGCAGCGAGTAGCTTGGGGCGTTCAGGCTTTGCGCCTGGACCTCGAGGCCCGGCACGAAATTGCCGAGGTCTTCGATGTCATCTGCGGCCAGCTTGTCGATAAGGTCCTGGTTGGTGACGGAGACGTTGATCGGAACATCGATGAGCGTCTGCTCCTGTTTCTGCGTCGTTACAGTGACGGTTTCGAGCCGGCGGTCGGTTTCGGCAGCATCCGGGTCAGCAAAAGCGACGAACTGGCTGGAGAGGGAGAGAGCTGCAATTGCAGTTGCAGAACGAAGATGACGATTCATGAGAAGCCCATTCCTTGTTGCGGCGCACAATTTGCCGCTTGGAGGGCTGGCTACTTTTTTTCCGTGGCAAGCTTCAAATCAAAGTTTTGCGAAGGCGCTTCTGTATAAATTCCGTATACGAAGTAGAAGTGTTTTGGAATTCTGCACGATAATATGGCAAGTGCGCAGCCTGCCCGGTCAGGCACTTTGTGACACTTGTTGAAGGAAATGAGACGGGGCTCTGTAAGTGATACGTAGACGGCGTGACGCATTCTTGAAAACCAATCCGCTTCGGGTGAAATTGGGGGCTCCATGATCACGGAAAGTGGAAATCGGCCGCCAGCGCGTTGATCCCGTGTCGGGCGATCGGGGTGCGACAGGGATGACCAGTTTTCCGGCAATTAAGGGGCCGCAAACATACAGAAAGCTGGCAGTGCCCGGCCCGGGCGACTGCACATTCCAGCCGGCCTGTTGCCAATGCAACACGGTCCGGCCGGGCGGCTCACGCAAGAAACTGTCATGCGAGGACGTTAGAGCCTTCCCGGAACAAGACCCCGCGCTGCGCACCTGGTGCGCCCGGAATATATTCAGGAGACAGATGAATGTGCCTATCAGCTCTTGCGCGCCAGCCTGTGATCTCGTCTGCGCTGATTTCCCTCACGGCGCTGGCGGCGGCCTGCACCAGTGCGGCGCCGGGCGTCCAGCCTGTCGAGGCACCGGTCATCGACCATGCGTTCACCATCGCCGTTCTGCCGGATACCCAGAACTATCTCGATTACACCCACCAGACGGCCGAAGGCTTTCCCTTCGATGCGAGCGAGATGTTCCTCGAACAGATGCAGTTTGTCGCCGACAATCTGGAATCCGAGGGCGGCGAGATCGCATTCGTCTCGTCGCTGGGCGACGTCTGGCAGCACCAGACGCTGGGCATGGATGAGGAGCACAGGGCGCGCGGGTTTGAACGGGTGGCCAATCCGATCATGGATGCGCATTTTGCCCCGACGGACAAAGTGAAAACGGTCGAGATGCCGAAAGCTCATGAGGGCTTTTCGCTGATCGCCGGCAAGACGCCATTCTCCGTTGTGCCGGGCAATCACGACTATGATTCCATGTGGACGTCGGCGAAGTTCCCGCCTCAGTCCAAAGGGCCGGCAGACATCGACCCGAATGATCTGAAAACGTCGCTCGGTGTGGTGCATCCTGGCGGGCTCGACAATTTCCGGTCCGTGTTCGGCGCCGAGACCGCCTTCTTCAAGGGCCAGCCCTGGTATGTCGCCTCGCATGAGGGCGGCGCGGACAGCGCGCAGCTGTTCGAGGCGGGCGGCTATCGCTTCCTTCATATCGGCCTCCAGTTCGATCCGCCGGATGCCTCGCTGGAATGGGCCGCGTCGGTGATCGCGCAATATCCCGGCCTGCCGACGATTGTCTCCACGCATGACTATATGACCAGGGAAGGGGAGCGCCTGCCGAACCCGATCGTCGACGGGCATGCGGTCGATCCGATCAACAACAGCCCGGAAATGGTCTGGGAAAAACTGATCAGCCAGCACGACCAGATTTTCCTCGTCCTCTGCGGTCATGAACATGGCCAGGCCTGGCGCGTGGACGACAACGCCTTCGGTCATTCTGTCTGGCAGGTGCTGGCGGACTATCAGGACCGCGGCCAGACGGCAAAGGATGCCGGCGTGCAGTCGGCCTGGCCGGTCGGCATCGGCGATGGCTGGATGCGCCTGATGAGTTTCGACATGGGCAAGGATGCGCCGGAGCTGACCGTTGAAACCTATTCGACCTATTACCGCAAGCAGAGCCGGGACATGGCCGAGTATGCCGACTGGTACAAGCCGGGCGAGAAGCCGGACCTCTCCGACGAGGCTTTCCGTGACGAAGATGATTATGTGCTCGTGCTGGACGATTTCCGGTCGCGTTTCGGCTCGCCATAGTCCGGCATAGTCCGTTATAGTCCGATCTTGATCATGCTGTGATCCGGCCAGGTCCGGCATGATCTGCCACTGATCTGTGGCTGCATGACACAGTTGTCATTCTCACATGTCTGTGAGCTTTCTCCGGTCCAGTATGTGGTACCGATCCAGCCGTTCCGGACTCATGTCGCTGCTCAGCGCTGTCGCGCTGATGGCCATGGTCGTGCGCGGCCTGGTTCCGGCCGGTTACATGCTGGCCACTGCAGACACGCCGGGTGATTTCGTCAGCATCGTCATCTGTCACGGTGACGGCACGGACGGTACGCAGGCCCTGCTGGACCTGAAAAACGGCAAGATCGTCGATCCGGAGGAGCTTCCGGGCCAGACGGACGACGGCAAGAACCAGGCCTGTCCGTATGCCATGTCGGCGCATTTCACGCCGCCCGAGGTCTCTGGCAATCTGGCGGGACCTGTTGAAGCGCCTGCACGTTTCCTGACGAATTTCGACTATGTCGTTCCCGGCCGTGGCCTCGCTGCCCCGCCGCCGCCTGCCCGCGGGCCGCCCCTCAGCATCTGATTCCCTTCGCGCGCGCATGTCTGCCGACATGCGCATTGGTGCGCCTGGCCAGGCCAGGTGCGTCCGGAATCGGATGAATTTCAATGCACAACAATCTGATCGCAGCCCGCGACAGGCTGCAGGGTCCTCAAACTTGGGACCATGACATGACCCGGCTCACCGCTGGTCAAGATAATGAACGGATCTGGCTGGATGCCGTCATCACGCCGAACGTTTCCCTCAACAACCGGGTCGCCCTGACCCTGGCGGCATCCCTGATCCTGCCGGGCAGCCTGATTTGCCTGGCGACCGCGTGGATGGGGGCGTGGATGGTCACCCCACTCGTCTTCCTGTCGGAGGTCGCCCTTGGCGTCATGATCCTCTGGCACGCCCGGTCGCTCGGCCAGTACCGCCAGCGCGTCTGCCTGACCGATACGGCCCTGTTTGTCGAAACACGCAGTCGGGATGCCGAGGCTGTGATCCGGTCGGATCTGTCACCGCACTGGCTGCGCATCGATCGCGTCAATGACACCGGCTGCGGGTGCGATGCTGTGCGGCTGCGGGCAGGGCCCCGGCATGTGGACGTCGGCACCGTCCTGTCTCCTCCTGAACGCGCTTCGCTGGCCGATGCCATTGAAGCCGCTCTCCAGAATCGTCGCCGTGGCCAGTCGCTGGCGGCCTGAACTCCTCTCAGAAAGCAATGAAAATGAAACACGCACTCCTTTGCAGTACAGCCACTATGCTCTTCACCTCGGCTGGCTTCGCGCTCCCTGCAGCTGCCCAGGCTCCCACCGAACTTCCGCCTATCGAGGCGCAGGATGCCGGACCGGCCGCAACCGGGGACGTTGCCGCCAGCGGCACGGAAGTCACGGGCAGCAGCATCGAGGCAGGTCTTGCGATATCGTCCGATGCGCTCCAGCTGATTTCCCGAGTGCCGGGCGTCGCGCTTCAGTCGAATGGCGGGATTGCCTCGCTGCCGGTGTTGCGCGGTCTCGCAGATGACCGCGTCGGCGTCCTGATCGATGGCCAGCAGGCCACGAACTACTGCCCGAACCACATGAACCCCGTTTCCTCCTATATCGACGCCTCTCGTGTCGAGCGGGTCGTCGTGACACCGACCCTGTCTCCGGTCAGCATGGGCGGTGACAATATCGCCGGCATCATCTCGATCGAGACCCGGGCGCCGGCATTCTCCGATGGCGGCATCGAGATCTTCGGCGAGGCCGGGGCGACCTATCGCAGTGTATCGAACGGCATCGGCGCCTCGCTGCAGGCCAATGCCGCGGGTGAGAAAGTCAGCGCGCGCTATGAGGCGAGCTGGAACAAGGCGGACAATTACAAGTCCGGTTCCGGTGATGAGGTCCGTTCCACGCTTTACCAGAATTACGACCAGTCACTTCTGCTGGCGGCGCGTCCGGCCGACGATGTGTTGTTCTGGGTTCGGATCAGCCAGCAGGGCGTGCCCTATGAGGGCTTTGCCAACCAGCGCATGGACCTTACCGATAACAAGAGCAGCAGCGTGCAGGTGCATGGCGAAGGCCCGCTCGGCGCAGGCATCCTGACGGCGGAAGCCTCCTGGCGTAGCGTCGACCATGAAATGAATTTCCTGTCCGACAAGGGTGGCGCCGCGACCGGCGGTATGCCGATGATCACCGAAGGTGAGGATACATCGCTCAAAGTGTCCTACGACACACCCGTCGAGGGTGTCGGGCAGATCCGGGTTGGCGCGGAAATGTTCCGCGCCTCCATGGATGATTACTGGCCTGCCGTTCCCGGTCACATGATGATGTCACCCCTCGATTATGTGAACATCAATGACGGCGAACGCAACCGCACGGGCGTTTGGGGTCAATGGGAAGCCAAGCCTGCACCGGCCTGGTCGACCCTGATCGGGCTGCGCTACGAAAGCGTCGAAATGGATACCGGCGAGGTCCAGCCTTATTCCTGGACCAGCATGATGAGCATGCCGGATGCGATGGCGGCCATGGCCTTCAACGCGGCAGACCGTGCACGGGAAGACGACAATATCGATGTCACGGCCAAGGCGACCTGGCGCCCGAGCGACTCTGTCGCAGTGGAATTCGGTGCAGCGCAGAAGACCCGATCCCCGAACCTTTACGAGCGTTACGCCTGGGGTCGGGGCTCCATGTCGAGCTCCATGACCAACATGACCGGCGATGGCGCCGGCTATGTTGGCGACATCGATCTTGAGCCGGAGGTTGCGCGCAGCCTGGCCGCAACGCTCGACTGGTCCGATGGTCTCGAAAATGGCCGTGTGCTGCGGGTTTCCGGCTGGGCCAGCTATGTCGAGGATTATATCGATGCTGACAGGATCGGCACACTCCGTGATGGATTGCCCATGCTCCAGTTCGCCAACCATGAAGCGGAGCTTTATGGTTTCGAAGCCGCCGGCGGCATGCCGCTCTGGCAGACCACCTATGGCGACACGCGCCTTTCCGGCACGGTCAGCTGGGCGAAGGGTGAGAATAAGGACACCGGCGACAACCTCTACAACATCGCTCCGCTCCAGGGCCTATTCGCGCTGGAGAACCGTAAAGGTGCCTGGACGCAGGCGCTTGAAGTGGAACTGGTCGATGAGAAGGATGACATCAGCGCAGTGCGTCAGGAACTCAGGACGCCGGGCTATGTCCTGATCCATCTGAGGGCAGGGGGCGAGATTGGCCGGGTGCGCTTTGCCGCTGCCGTCGAAAACCTGCTCGATCAGGACTACGACCTGCCGCTCGGCGGGATTGCCTTCGGCGATTACAAATATGGTGGCCGGGTCGATCCGTTCCACCAGGTCGCCGGTCCGGGCCGGTCGTTCAATCTCAGCGTCAACGTCGCCTTCTGACGTGCTGCGGAGGGTTCTCACCTCCAGCTATATGGCGGGCGTGGCTTTGGCTGCGCTCGCCCATGGCGGCTTGCTGGCGGGTGTCTTCCTGCTGGCGCCCGCCGGGCCGTCCGGTCTTGGCACGAAGCATGATGTGTTTCTTGTCAGCCTCGTCGAGGAACCTGTGGCAGCACCTGCGCCCGTGCCCGAGCTGAAGCCGCCGGCAAAGGAACTGCCACCTGCGGTACCTGAGAAAGTGGACGTTCCGGATATGTCGACTGCCGAAGTCCAGCCGAGGCCCGCGCCGGCCCCTGCACCTGAGCCAGTAAAAACGATGGAAGAGACGCCGGTCCTTCTGGCATCAGACCCCGCCGCTGAACCGGCCGTGAGCGCGCGGGACTCCGGCCCAGCCTCCGTAACCCTTGCCCCAGACACCCCGCCGCAAGTGGCAGAACCGGGCCTGACCGGAGAACCGGCCGCCTCATCCGGAACAGCACCTCCCAGCGGAGACGGAAAGGCGGTGCGGGATGCCTATCTGCGCGATGTACGCCAACAACTTGCCCGTCATGCCCCGCGAGGCGTTCGGGGGGCCGGGAACTGCGAGGCCGAGTTCCGCTTGTCCCGAAACGGCGAAGTCATTTTCGTCGGGATTAAGAGCAGCAGCGGCAGCCGGCTTTATGACCGGCGGTGCCTGAAGGCGGTGACCGCCGCTGTGCCGTTTCCAGAGGCGCCCGATGGCGCTGCCGAGACGGATCTCCGCTTCACGATCGTGATGCAGCAGAAGCGCTGACGTTCTGCTTGCGGATCAGAGGCCGCCGGGCAGCTTCGATGCCATCATGGCCTTGCGGTCGAAACGCCGGCCATCGGCAATAAACGTCCCGTCGCCGACAGCGTGAAGCATGCGCTGTTCCTTGCGCGTGTCATCGCGCCAGGCTGCGAGGCTTTCAAGGATGACGATGCCGTGAGGTTCGATAATTTCCTCCACGCGGCATTCGATATTTGCGAGGCAGTTTCCGAGCAGAGGTGCGGCGACGTGCTTTGCCCTTTTTGGGGTGAGGTCGAACTTTGCAAACTTGTCGGTGTCGGCGCCGGAACAAGTACCGATGCCGATCACTGTATCGATCATGTCGGCCGTGGGGATTGCCACCACACACTCGCGTGTGTCGCGGAGCGCAAGGAAGGAATGGTTCCATGGGCCGGTCGTGATGGCGATGCGCCCTGAAAAATCGAGCACCATGGTCCAGGTGATGGTCATGACGTTGGGATTGCGGCCATCATGCGTGGTGACGAGGGTGACGGGGCCGGGCTCGATCAGCGTGAAGGCCCGGCTGAGCTTGATGCGTTTCATTTGAGGGCCTCACGATCCTGCGCATTTCCCAAAAAATTGTGTCAACAAGCCATCCGTTGCCGGACAAATGGGCATATGCGGCCTACATTTTGCCCAAGTGCAGGTGTTGGTAAATGAACGCCTTAATCAGGCATGTCTTTTAATTAATCTTAACGCTTGTGATGGATGGTCACAATCGTTAGCCAAAACGTGTCCCGTATTAACCATGATGTCCAAGGTTCTGCCGACCTCTTTCTGTTTCCTCGCGGCCTGCGCTGTTGCCTTCCTGCCTGCGCAAGCCGACGTGCTGCTGTCTTCGGCTTCGGTCGAGAAAGTGGTCTCGATGGAATATGAGGACGGATCGACGGAGACGGAATACGTGCCGACCGAAGCGGTCGAGCCCGGCGAAGAGCTCGCCTATGTGGTCAGCTTCCGCAATGATGGTGCCCAACCGGCTGACAGCGTCGTGATGACCATCCCGGTGCCGGAAGACATGGTCTATGTCGACGACTCGGTGATCGCCGACAATGCGGCCGTGGATTTCTCGGTCGATGGCGGAAAATCCTTCGCGCCGCGCGATGATCTGATCATCGAGGATGGCGAAGAGACCCGTATGGCGTCAGCCGACGAGATCACGCATGTACGCTGGACCTTTGCGCGGATGACCCCTGGCGAAGAAGGCATGCTGGCCTTCCATGCCATCCTGAACTGAATACAGCCGTCAGAAGCCCTGCATTGACCGGTGTGCCCGCCCTGGCGTAACGCCGGAGCCATGACTCGTGTGAAGATCTGTGGCCTCAAGGATCCGGACCTCGTGCGCCTGTGTGCGGCGGAGGGGGCGGACTGGGTCGGCTTTGTCTTTGTCGAGGCCAGCCCGCGCCATGTCACACCTGAGGCAGTCGAGACCCTGCTGCTGGGTGTCGGCAGATCGGTGCCGGTCGCCCTGCTGGCCAACGCGGACGATGCCCTGATCGACCGGGTGACTGCGACAGGTATCCGCGTGCTTCAGCTGCACGGACAGGAATCGCCGGAGCGCGTGGCCGAGATCCGCGCCCGCACCGGATGTGAGGTCTGGAAGGCATTTGGTGTGGAAACGGCGGAGGATCTTGCCGGGGCAGGGGCATTTGCTGCCGCTGACCGGCTTTTGATCGATGCAAAACCCCCGACGGATGCCGACCGCACCGGCGGGCATGGGCAGGCGTTCGACTGGTCCATCCTGAAAGGCTGGACGGCGCCGAAGCCATGGATCCTCGCCGGAGGTCTGACGCCGGAGAATGTGGCCGGCGCGATCACTGCGACAGGTGCGCCGGCGGTCGACGTCTCCTCTGGCGTGGAGCGGCTACGGGGGCTAAAGGACAAGGAGCTGGTGCGGGCGTTTCTCCGCGCTGCCAAAGAGGTCTGAAGTAATGGACGTAAGAAATGCCTGGGACCAGTGGCCGGACGTGAATGGCCGGTTCGGTGAGTTCGGTGGACGCTATGTCGCCGAAACGCTGATGCCGCTTATCCTGGAACTCGAAGCCGAATACCGCAGGGCGCAGAAAGACCCTGAGTTCAAGGCCGAGATGGACGACCTCTGGACTCATTATGTCGGCCGCCCGTCGCCGCTCTATTTCGCTGAGCGCCTGACCGAGCATTTCGGCGGGGCGAAGATCTACTTCAAACGCGACGAGCTGAACCATACCGGCGCGCACAAGATCAATAATTGCCTCGGCCAGGTGCTGCTCGCCCGGCGCATGGGCAAGACGCGCATCATCGCGGAGACGGGCGCTGGCCAGCACGGCGTGGCGACGGCGACGATCTGCGCGCGCTTTGGCCTCGAATGCGTCGTCTTCATGGGCGAAACCGATGTCGAGCGACAGAAGCCGAACGTCTTCCGCATGCGCCTGCTCGGCGCCAAGATCGTGCCGGTCTCGTCCGGCACGGGCACGCTGAAGGATGCGATGAACGAGGCGCTGCGCGACTGGGTCACCAATGTCGACAACACATTCTACTGCATCGGCACGGTGGCCGGGCCTCATCCGTACCCGGAACTGGTGCGCGACTTCCAGTCGATCATCGGCAAGGAAGCCCGCGAACAGATCCTTGATCGGGAAGGGCGCCTTCCGGATGTCATAATGGCCTGTATCGGGGGCGGCTCCAACGCCATCGGCCTGTTTCATCCGTTCCTCGAGGACGAAAGCGTCCGCATGATCGGCGTCGAGGCCGCTGGCCACGGCATCGAGACGGGCGAGCATGCGGCAGCCCTCAATGGTGGACGTCCGGGCATCCTGCACGGCAACCGCACCTACCTGCTGCAGACCGATGACGGCCAGATCCTCGACGCGCACTCGATCTCTGCGGGGCTCGACTATCCGGGCATCGGGCCGGAGCATGCCTTCCTGCGCGACAGCGGCCGGGCCGAATATCTCTCGACGACAGACAAGGAAGCGCTGGACGCTTTCCAGCTCTGCACCAAACTTGAAGGCATCATCCCGGCGCTTGAGCCATCCCATGCACTCGCCCGTGTTGGCGAAGTGGCGCAGGAGCTGGGCAAGGATGGCCTGATCATCCTCAATATGTGCGGCCGCGGCGACAAGGATGTCTTCTCCGTCGCCAAGCATCTCGGAGTAGACATGTGAGGCGGGTCCTGTCCCTCATCCTTCTGCCCGGGCTGGCCGCGTGCGTGCCGACGACCAAGTACAATTACGTCCCGCTGACGAAGCAGAATTTTGTGGCCGCGCAGAATGGCGAACGAATCCCGCTGGTTGCAGCAGAGACGGCGCTTTGCTTTACGGATGGGCATACCGCTTTCGTGCGCGACGCCGAATGGACCGAGACCGGCATTTGCGGCCAGGAACATGCGCCGGTCGGCGACGATGACGGCATGGAATGCTATGGCTGGGATCAGGTTGCCGGTGTCGGCATTCCATATGAGGGCCGGTCCATGTCCGTCGTGCCAATGGCCGCTGTGCAGATAGGCGAATGCGACCCAGGGGCGCTTGCAGAATGACCGATCTTCTTCTCATCCGTATCACTTGCCCGTCGCAGCGTGTGGCCGAAGACATTGGCGATGCCGCGGTTGAGCATAAGCTGGCAGCCTGCGCCAATCTGGAAGGCCCGGTCTCGTCCACCTATCGCTGGAAAGGCGTGGTGGAGCAGGCCTTCGAATACATTCTCTGGCTCAAGGCGCCTAAGGCGAACTGGGACCGGATCGAGGCGCTTGTCCTCACCCATCACCCTTATGACGTCCCGGCCATGGTGGCGCTGCCTTGCCTCGAGGCACACGAGCCTTATGCGGCCTGGGTCCACGAAAACACGGAAAGCTGATGCCGACGGAACGTATTACCGCTGCCTTCGACCGCGCGAAGGTGGACAAGCGCGCAGTCCTTGTCTCTTATCTCATGGCCGGCGATCCGGATCTTGAGACGAGCTATGAGGCGCTTTGCGCCCTTCGCGACAATGGCGCTGACATTATCGAGCTTGGCGCGCCCTTCACCGATCCCATGGCCGATGGCCCGGCGATCCAGCGGGCCGGCCTGCGTGCGCTGGCAGCGAAGACGAAGCTGACGGATGTTTTGGCGCTCATCGCCCGGTTCCGTGAAAGCGACCAGACGACACCGATCATCATTATGGGTTACGCCAACCCGGTCCATTCCATGGGCTATGGCGCCTTTGCTGAAGCGGCCCACAAGGCGGGTGTCGATGGCACGATCATCGTGGACCTGCCACCGGAAGAAGATAGCCCGCTGCGGGAAGAATACGCAAAATACGGCCTCTCGGTGATCCGGCTCGCCACGCCAACGACCCATGAAGCACGTATGAAAAAGGTCGCCGAAGGCGCTTCTGGCTTCCTTTATTTCGTCTCGGTGACCGGTGTGACCGGGGCCGGAAGCGCCGATCCGGCCAAAATTGCCGGGAACATTGACATGGCCCGGCGCGTTTCAGGCTTGCCTGTTTGTGTGGGTTTCGGTGTAAAAACCGGTGCACAGGCTGCGGAAATGGCTAAAATTGCCGATGGGGTTGTCGTAGGCAGTGCTTTCGTGGAGCATGCAGAAGCGGCTCACGAATCAGGGGATTTGGCCCGTGCGCCCCAGGGAATGGGGGCTCTGGCCAAGGAACTGAGCAGCGCGATCGCAGGGGTCGCAAAGCCGTAGTGGCTGTTACAGCCGTGGAGGTTGTCGGATGAACTGGATCAACAAGGTCACGCCGCCGGGCCTGAAGACCATGCTGACAAAGCGTGATACGCCTGATGATCTGTGGGTGAAATGCCCGCTGTCCGGTGAATTGGTCTACAAGACCGATCTGGAAGAGAACTGGTATGTGACGCCGGCCGGCGCACATATGCGCATCTCTCCCCGCACACGCTTCCGCCTCCTGTTCGATGATGAGCGCTGGGAGCCGATCGAGCTGCCGGGCGTCGCCATGGACCCGCTGAAATTCAAGGACGACAAGCCTTATCCGGCCCGCCTGAAGGCGGCCAAGGCCAAGATCGCGGCCCGTGAAAAGAAAGAAACCGAAGGCGGCGGCGCCCCGCTTCTGCAGGATGACTGCATGGTGGCGGCCTATGGCAAGATCGGCGGCGTTCCGGCTGTCGTTCTCGTTCAGGATTTTGCCTTCATGGGCGGCTCGCTCGGCATGGCAGCCGGGGAGGGGTTCATCACCGCAGCCCATATGGCGCTGGCCCGCAAAGCCGCTTTTGTCGTCTGTACTGCTTCGGGCGGTGCACGCATGCAGGAAGGCACGCTCAGCCTGATGCAGATGCCGCGCACAACGTTGGCCATCAATGAACTGGCCGAAGCGAAACTGCCTTATGTCGTCGTGCTGACCGACCCGACCTCGGGCGGCGTGTCGGCTTCCTATGCGATGCTGGGCGATGTCCACATCGCCGAGCCTGGCGCGATGATCGCTTTTTCCGGCCCGCGCGTGATTGAACAGACAATCCGCGAGAGCCTGCCCAAAGGCTTCCAGCGGTCCGAATTCCTGCGCGAAAAAGGCCAGGTCGATATCGTGGTCGACCGCCGCAAGATGAAGGACACGCTTTCGCGCGTGCTTTCCATGCTGATGCCCAAGTCGCGCCGCGCCAGCGACAGTATGCCGGCGTCGCTCAATCCGCCAAAAACGCACGTTGCCAAGGGCAAGACTGATTGAGCGGAGACAGTGCGGCCCTCGCCGCAGCGCTGAAGCGCTTCGAAGGGCTCTATCCTGAGACGATACACCTGTCGCTGGGACGGGTCGAAGCTGCTCTGGAAGCGCTCGGCCGCCCTCAGGACCGTCTGCCACCCGTCATTCACGTCGCCGGCACGAACGGGAAGGGATCCACCAGCGCCTTCATGCGCGCGATGGCTGAAGCGGCGGGCCTGAAAGTCCATGTCTTCACCAGTCCACACCTCGTTCGCTTCAATGAGCGTATCCGGCTGGCAGGCGAAATCGTGGACGATGAGCGCCTGATCAGCTGGCTGGAGCGGACCTATGAGGCCATCAAAGGCCAGGAAATCACCCACTTCGAGGCGACGACAGCGACGGCGCTGCTGGCCTTTTCCGAAGTGCCTGCGGACCTCCTGATCCTCGAAGTCGGCCTTGGCGGGCGCTACGACGCGACCAATGTGATCGAGCACCCGGCGCTCTGCGTGATCACGCCAGTGGACTTTGATCACAAGGCATTTCTCGGCTCGGACATCCGCAAGATCGCAGGCGAGAAGGCGGGTATCATCCGGCCCGGCCGCCCGGTGCTGAGCGCGATCCAGCGCAAGGTTTGCGATGAGGTGATTACGGCTGAAGCGGCGCTGAAAGGCGCCCCGCTTTACAAGCTCAAGGCGCACTTTATCGATGCCATGCCGGATCATATCGGACTTATAGGGGAACATCAGCGAGCCAATGCAGCACTTGCCGCGATGGCGATGCAGCTGTTCGGCAATTCCACCGGAATTCCGCAGGACGCCATTTTCGAGGGGGCCCGGACCGCGACCTGGCCGGCCCGTATGCAGCGCCTGAAGGATGGCCCGCTCACCGCGCTCGTGCCGGGTAGGGAGGTCTGGCTGGACGGCGGTCACAACCCGCATGCCGCCCGGGCGATTGCCCGCCACCTGGCAAAGCAGGATGGGAAGACGGTGCTGGTTTCGGCCATGCTGGCGTCGAAGGATGCGACGGGTTTCTTCCTGCCGTTCCGGTCTTTGCGTCCTCAGGTCTTCACCGTGCCGAACGCGCCGGGCCACCGGGCCGCCGAACCGCAGGAACTGGCCGAGGCGGCGAATACGGCCGGGCTTGAGGCCGTGGCGTGCGATAGTCTGGAAGCAGGCCTCAAAGCCGCCGCCGAAACCGGTGCCGACCGGATCCTGATCTGCGGCTCGCTCTACCTGGCCGGGGAAGTCCTGTCGAAGAATGGTGAAGAGCCGGTCTGACGGCCGGAACACATGACCGGACATGGAAAAAGGGCGGCCAATCAGGCCGCCCTTTCCACTCTACGCGTACTCTACTGTCCGGGAGTATGGTTCTTGAACCTTAACAGAACCCGAACATGGTGACCGCAGGGCCTAGCTGGACTGTTTTGCCAGCAGGTTGCGGATTTCTTCCAGAAGCACTTCCTGGCGCGGCGGGGCCGGCGGCGGCGCAGCTTCTTCTGCCTTCTTCATTTTGTTCATGCCCTTGATGATGAGGAACATGACGAAGGCGACGATGATGAAGGAGATGATCGCGGAGATGAAATTGCCGAGCTCGACAACAGCTGCCGGCGTTACGATTTCACCGGCTTCGTCGATAACTTCCGGCGTGATCGTGAATGTGATGGAAGACAGGTCGATCCCGCCCATGATCGGGGCCAGCAGCGGCAGGAAGACGCCCTGGATAAAGGCGGTCACAACCGTGGCGAATGCGCCGCCCATGACAAAGCCGACGGCCATGTCGATCAGATTGCCCTTGAGGGCGAATTCCTTGAATTCCTTAAGCATTTCTGTGCCCCCTCCTGAGGTTTCAAGCCAAAATACCTGCGGATGTGATCCTATTGTTCGGCGAAACGGTCAAGGTAGCTCGTCATTTCGGGAGTTGTGATGGCTTATCGGGCCTCGGGGTCTTCGCCGCCATTTACGCGGGCGCGCAATTCCTTGCCGGCCTTGAAGAAGGGGACGGACTTTGCCGGAACTTCCACGGGTTCGCCTGTACGCGGGTTGCGCCCCTTGCGGGAATCGCGGTGGCGAACGGAGAACGCGCCGAAGCCGCGCAGCTCTACCCGGTCACCGCGGGCGAGCGCGGCGGCGATCTCGTCGAGGATAACATTCACGACCTTTTCCAGATCTTCCTGGCGCAGGTGCGAATATTCCGTAGCGAGTTTTGCGATAAGTTCTGACTTCAGCATCCCATTGATATAAAACGCATTTGCGGCGGGAGCGCTAGGCCCCCGCCGCAAAGATTTCATCAAATTTAGAAAGCGGGTCCAGCCGGCCCGACCGGGCCGGCCTTAACCGGCTCAGCCCTGAAGGGCTGCAGCCTCGGCTTTCCAGTCAGCGCCTTTGCCAGACGTACCGACTTCTTCTTCCAGGGCGGCCAGCTGATCGTCCGTCATGGAAGCGATCTGCCAGAAGTGGAAGACGCCGGCATCGTTCAGCTTCTTCTCGAAGGCCGGGCCAACACCTTTGATCTGTTTCAGATCGTCAGCATCGCCCTGCGGAGCGGCCAGGCGGCCGTTCGCATCGGCATCGCCGGAAGCTGCTGCCGGAGCGGCGTCTTCCTTGGCGGAGCCGGAAGAAGCCAGGGCTGCGCCGAGGATATCTCCCAGCGATGCGCCGGCATCTGCCGAACCGTACTGTGCGACGGCTTCTGCTTCTTCTGCAATTTCGAGTGCCTTGATCGAGAGCGACACGCGGCGCGAGCCACGATCGACCTGGATCACTTTGGCGTCGACCTTGTCGCCGACTGCGAAGCGTTCCGGACGCTGATCAGCGCGGTCACGCGACAGATCGGAGCGGCGGATGAACGACTTCATGGCCGGTTCGCCGAATTCGACTTCGATACCGCCCGAGGTGATCTCGGTGACGGTGCAGGTCACGGTCGCACCGCGCTTCACGCCGCCGGTGTTGAGCGATTCCATCGGATCGCCTGCCAGCTGCTTGATGCCCAGCGAGATACGCTCCTTGTCGACGTCGACGTCGAGCACTTTCGCCTTGACCACGTCGCCCTTGTTATAGGCTTCGATGGCCTGGTCGCCCGACTGTTCCCATGAGATGTCGTTGATGTGGACCATACCGTCCAGATCCGGGCCGAGGCCGATGAACAGACCGAACTCGGTGATGCCACGGACTTCGCCTTCGATCTCGGTGCCGATCGGATGCTCTGCCAGGAAGGCCGACCACGGATTGTCCATGGTCTGCTTGAGGCCGAGTGAGATGCGGCGCTTCTCGGAATCGACGTCCAGCACTTCCACATCGACTTCCTGGGATGTCGACAGGATCTTGCCGGGGTGCACGTTTTTCTTGGTCCAGCTCATTTCGGAGACGTGGATCAGGCCCTCCACACCGTCTTCCAGCTCCACGAAGGCGCCGTAGTCGGTGATGTTGGTGACAACGCCCTTGAGGCGGGCACCAACCGGGTAACGCACATCGATGCCGTCCCACGGATCGGAGCCGAGTTGCTTCATGCCGAGCGAGATACGCTGGGTTTCCGGGTTGATCTTGATGATCTGGACTTCGACTTCCTGGCCGACTTCAACCACCTGCGACGGGTGATTGATGCGCTTATAGGACATGTCGGTGACGTGCAGCAGGCCATCGATGCCGCCAAGGTCGACGAACGCACCATAGTCGGTGATGTTCTTGACGATACCCTTGCGGACGTCGCCTTCGGCCATGTCGGACACGATTTCCGCACGCTGTTCGGCGCGGCTCTCTTCAAGGATGGCACGGCGCGAGACAACGATGTTGCCGCGCGAGCGGTCCAGTTTGAGAACGGCGAACGGTTGCACTTCGCCCATGAGCGGGCCGACATCGCGGACCGGGCGGATGTCCACCTGGGAGCCCGGAAGGAAGGCGTTGACGCCGCCGAGGTCGACCGTGAAGCCGCCTTTGACGCGGCCGGAGATCGCACCTTTGACAGGTTCGTTGTCGTTGAAGCTCTTTTCGAGCTTGATCCAGCGCTCTTCGCGGCGGGCCTTGTCACGGGACAGGACGGCGTCGCCAAGGGCGTTTTCAATACGGTCGAGATAGACGTCGACGATGTCGCCGGATTTCGGCTGGTCGTCTTCCATCGAGAATTCGCGAAGCGGAATACGACCTTCGGTCTTCAGGCCGATGTCGACGAGTACAGCATCGTTTTCAATGCGGATAACGGTGGCCGGGACAACCTGGCCTTCCTGCATTGCCGACGCCGCAGCCGACGATTCGAACATGGAGGCGAAATCGTCGGTGGAGGGGTTCATTGAGTCAGTCATGTAAGGTTCCTGAGGCGGGGCGAACGGTTCAAGGCAGGCGCGCACCATTGCGGCCTGCTGGATCGACCCGAGAGCGTGGTCTCTTTAAATCTTCAGTGGTGCAGCCTGTTTGGATTTGAGGCCCCCTGCATTTACAGGAGAAAGCCCCTTCAGGTGCGGTTTCCACGGGCGAGGACGGCCTCAACGGCTGCCAGCGCCTTTTCCACTGCGGCTTCTATAGTTAGGTCAGTGGTATCGATCAAGACCGCATCTGCTGCCATGGCGGCCGGGGCATCCTTGCGATTCTGGTCACGCTGGTCGCGTTCGCGCAGCTGCTGGATCACCTGTTCGAGGGAAACCTCCTCGCCAAAGCCGAGAAGTTCACGCCAGCGCCGGTAGCCGCGTTGTTCGACATCGGCGTCGACCCAGAGTTTCACGTCGGCATCCGGGGCGATGACGGTGCCAATATCGCGGCCATCGAGGAGCGCGCCGCCATCCTGCAGGGCGAACGCGCGCTGCAGCTCGTAGAGGGCCTGGCGCACCCGGGGCAGGGCGCTGACCACGGAGGCGGCCTTGCCAGCCTCGGCGGTGCGAAGCTCGGCTTCTTCGAAATCATTAAGATCAAGGGAGGCCGCGACCTCTGCGAGGCGCGGTTCATCGTCCAGCGCGACGCCTTTCTTGAGCGCCGCAACGGCCGTCGCCCGGTAGAGCCGGCCGGTATCCATGTGCGGCAGGCCGTAGTGGCCTGCCAGCCGTTTCGAGATCGTGCCCTTGCCGGACGCCGTCGTGCCGTCGATCGCAATAATCATGGCCGCGGGGAGTGGGTGAAGGCGCGGGCGAAGTCAAGCTGGGGTTTGTAGCTGCGCGGCCTCCGGCCTTGCTGCTCGCGGCTGTTCCCTCGCCTCCGGTTCGGGGCCGCTGCGCCTTCGCGTTGCTCGTGAGATTGGTCACCACCACAAGCGACGCGCAGGCGCAGGTGCCGCGGGCTTCAGCCCGCGAACGGCACCGAGCAATTCATTATCGAGGCGCCATGCGGATAGCGCCGTCGAGGCGGATGCACTGGCCGTTGAAATAGGTGTTCCGGGCCAGCTCCATGGCGAGGGACGCATATTCCTCCGGCTTGCCGAGGCGCTTGGGGAAGGGCACCGAAGCGGCGAGGCTGTTCAGCACCTTGTCCGGTGCGCGCAGCATCAGCGGCGTTGCGAAGATGCCCGGCATGATCGAGTTCACGCGGATGCCGATGTCCATCAGGTCACGCGCCATGGGCAGGACGAGGCCGTTCACGCCTGCCTTGCAGGAGCCGTAGACGACCTGGCCGATCTGGCCGTCCTGCGCAGCGACGGAGGCCGTCAGCGTGATGCAGCCGCGTTCGCCGTCTTCCAGCTCCGGCAGGGTGGACATACCCAGCGCCGAGAGCGACGCGATCCGATAGGACGCGACAAGCACGCCCTGCGCACCAAAGGCATAGTCTTCCGTGGGGAGGCGCTTGTAGCGGGCATTTTCCTTGTCCCAGGACAGCGTCTTGCCGCCCTTGGCCGCCATGGCGCAGTGGACGGTGATGCGTTCCTGGCCGTTTGCAGCGCGGGCCTTTTCGAATCCGGCCACGCAGGAGTCTTCGTCCATGATGTTCACATTGCAGAAGATGCCGCCGATTTCCTTGGCGGTGGCTTCGCCGGCTTCTTCATTGATGTCGAAAATGGCGACCTTGGCGCCCGCCTTGGCGAGCGCGCGGGCGGTGGCCTGGCCGAGGCCCGAGGCGCCGCCCGTCACAACGGCGGCGGTATCGTTCGTAATCTGCATGATGTTCCTCCGATTTATTCTTTCTTGCGTCAGCGTTTGTGTCAGGCGTCTTCGGCGACGAAGCCCTTCCACGTCTTCATGTAAGTCAGGAAGGCGTCGCCCAGCCCTTCGGCGCGAAGGTGCGCTTCCGGCACGGGCAGGGCGATAGGCGTGAAGTCCGGATCGGCCTTCAGCTTTTCCGGGAAGTCATGATGCAGGATGGCGCCGCGCCCGACGACGACGAAGTCGAGCCCCGCTTCCATCGCGTCCTTGCAGGCCGCGCCTGTGGTCAGCTTGCCCGCTGCACCGAGGCGGCAATCGCCGCGCGGCAGGTCCGTGAAACAGTCGACCAGACGCTTGCCTTTATAGGCCTCGTCCTGCGGTTCCTTGAAAGTGTCCCAGAGGGACATGTCGAGATAGTCGACCTTGCCGCCTGTCATCACCTCGCCGGCAAGGCGGCGGATCTCGGAGAGGTCCATGCCGAAGCGCTCCGGCGACAGGCGCACGCCGAGGGAGAAGTCCTTGCCGCACTCGCTGCGTACCGCATCGATCATGTCGGTCAGAAATTTCACGCGGTTCTCGTAGGAGCCGCCCCACTCGTCATCGCGAAGGTTCACCTCACCGCTGATGAACTGGCAGATCAGGTAGCCATGTGCGCCGTGCAGTTCCACGCCGTGGAAACCGGCTTTCTCGGCGCGTTTGGCCGCGGTGACGAAGGCGTCGAAGGCTTCTTTCACCTCGTCGCCTGTCATGGCGCGCGCGCCGAATTCTTCATTATCGGACGGGCAGACGGGGGCTTCGCCGAGCAGTTCGGCGGGTGAGCGCATGCCCGCATGGTGCAGCTGGACGACCGAATGCGTGCCGGTCTTGTTGAGCGCCTCGGCAAGGCGCGAGAGGCCCGGCAGATGCTTGTCATCGAAAATGCCGAGCTGGCCGGGAAAGCCCTGGCCGATGGCCTGCACATGCGCCGCGCAGGTCATGGTCAGGCCGAAGCCGCCTTCGGCGCGATAGGTCAGCCAGCGGAACTCGTCGTCACTGAGTGTGCCGTCGGAATGGCTCTGCAGGTTGGTGAGCGGCGCCAGCATGAAGCGGTTCTTCATGGCCGGGCCATGGGCGAGGGTCAGGGGATCGAAAAGACTTATCATGCCCACACTTTGGCGCGGGCAGCGGAGACGTCAATTTTGCCGTCGGGGCAGGGGATTACCGGATCGCGTTCAAAGCGGCGCCGATTGCGGCCCGGTTTTGTTGGTCGATCACGGCAAAGACGATGTCGGCATCGCGGGCCATCGGGTGGCGCGCGCAGATGGTGACGGCGATGTGGGCGGCCTGCGCGGGCGGATAGCCATAGGCCCCGGTCGAGATGGCCGGGAAGACGATCCGGCTGAGGCCGCGGTTCGCAAGTTCTGTCAGGCAATTGCGGTAGCAGTTCGCCAGAATGTCCGCCTCACCATTCTGACCGCCATGCCAGACCGGGCCGACCGTGTGGAAAATCAGGCGCGGGGCGAGGCCGAAGCCTTCGGTCACGCGCACCTCACCCGGCGGGCAGGGGGCGAGCGGCCGGCAGGCCTCTTTCAGCGCGGGGCCTGCGGCGCGGTGGATCGCGCCGTCCACGCCTCCACCGCCCATCAGGCTGGAATTGGCGGCATTGACGATGACGTCGGTCTCTATGTCGAGCAGGCTGCCTGGATAGAGGACGAGACGGGGCATCAGACGTCGGCGATATCCGCGCCAAGCGTCGCCATATGGGCCAGGAAGTCCGGATACGATGTATCGATCATGGAGATGTCGTCGACGCGCACGGGGTTCTGCGCGGCGGTGCCCATGATGAGGGCGCTCATGGCGATGCGATGGTCGTGATGGGTCCGGACGAGGCCGCCGCCGGGCACTTTGCCGGCGCAGCCCTGCACGATGAAGCCGTCCGGCGTCCCTTCCGCCTCGACGCCATTGGCGCGCAGCATGGCGACGGTGGCATCGATGCGGTCCGACTCCTTCACGCGCAGTTCTTCCGCGCCTGAGACGATGGTCTCGCCTTCGGCAAAAGCGGCGAGAACAGCGAGGATCGGGAATTCGTCGATCATGGCAGCGACATAGCGTTCCGGCACGTGAATGCCTTTGAGGTGGGCATAGCCCGACGCGATGTTGATCTGGCGTTCGCCTGCGGCTTCACCGGCTTCTTCGGCACCGAGATGCGCGCCCATCAGATTTGCAACATCATAGAAGCCGGACCGGGTCGGGTTCGACATGACGCCATCGACCTGGACGTCGCTGGCGGGGGAGAGGATGCCCGCAGCCACGAGGAAGGCGGCAGAGGAGGGGTCGCCCGGAATCGCAGCTTCGATGGCACGCAGCGTCTGGCCGCCGCGTACCGAGATGCGGGTGGGTTCGCCCGGCTTGCGGTCCACGCCGACCTCGACGCCAAAGCCGCGCAGCATGCGCTCGGTATGGTCGCGGGTCGGTTTGGCCTCTTCCACCACGGTCGTGCCGTTCGCTGAAAGGCCTGCCAGTAGCACGGCGGACTTCACCTGCGCGGAGGCCTGCGGCGGGGCGTAGGTGATCGCCTGCAGGTCTTTCGAGCCGGTCAGCGAGAAAGGCAGGCGCCCGTCCGGTCCGGCCGTGTCGGTCAGGCCCATCTGGCGCAGCGGCGTCAGGATGCGGTTCATCGGGCGGGAGCAGAGACTCTTGTCGCCGGTCAGTTCCGCGGTGAGGTCGTGCCCCGCCATGACGCCCATCATCAGGCGCGAGCCCGTGCCGGAGTTTCCGAAGTCGAGGATGCCTGCCGGAGAGCAGAGGCCTTTCGCCCCAACGCCTGTCACTTCCCAGGCCCCGCCGCCAAGGCGCTTCACCTCCGCGCCGAGGGCCGACATGGCCGCCCCGGTGCGCAAAACATCATCGCCTTCCAGCATGCCTGTGAAGTGACTGGTGCCCTCTGCGAGGCCCCCGAAAATCAGCGCGCGGTGGCTGCAGGATTTGTCCCCGGGGGCCCGGACGGCGCCTTTAAGGGATTTGACGGGACGGCTGGTCCAGACCATGAAGAATTCCGAGCTGAATTTTTGCGTGAATTGGGGCTTTGACAGCGCGCGACGTTCATGGCAAGCGCCGCCCAGATCAAAATCCAGAAATCCAACGAGGAGGCGTGTCGCCCGTGTCGAAAGACAAGCTTGGAACCAAACAGGTTTGCCCATCCTGCGAAGCCCGTTTCTACGACCTCAACAAACGCCCGGCCGTGTGCCCGAAATGCGGTGAGGAATTCGATCCGGAAGACGAGGTCATCCGCACCACCATCACCAAGGTGAAGGCCAAGGCTGCCCGCGCTGCGGTCAAGGCCGAGGACGATGACGAGGATGACGACGAGGAAGACGAGAAGGCCACGGCCGCCCGCGACGACGACGATTCCGACGACGAGGATGAAGGCGACGACGAGGAAGAAGCCAAGGAACTCGGCGACGACGACGAAGTGATCCTCGAAGGCAGCGACGAAGAGGAAGACGACGAGTCCGGCAAGAAAGTCCCGGCCGGCTTCACCGAAGACGGCGTTGACGATGATGATGATGACGACATCATCCTGCCTGATGACGACGACGACGATTTCGAAATCGACGACGATGCCGACGATGACGACGATCTCACCCTCGATGATGACGAGGAAGATGAGAAATAGACTTGAAAGCCGGAAGAGGGGGGGATAAACCCCGCTCTTCCCGGTCCGGGGCCATAGCTCAGTTGGGAGAGCGCTTGCATGGCATGCAAGAGGTCAGGGGTTCGACTCCCCTTGGCTCCACCATTTCCTTCCGGAAAATTCAGCCCTTTCCTACGCTGATTTCAGCGTCAGCAGCTTGAGTCCGGCTGCGCCGAAAAGCGTGCCGATGACCAGGTCGAACGGCCGCCGCATCCGGCGATAAGCGGCCACCGCTGACCGCGTCGAGAACAGGCAGGCATAGCCGACAAACACGGCCGTCCCGGCGACGGCACATACGGTCACGGCCGTGAACAGGAAGGCCGGCGGGGCCGTGGATGCCGCGCCGACGGACAGGGTCGCCATCCAGACAAGCGGCGCCTTCGGATTGGTCAGGTGCAGCAGCAGGCCGCGCAGGTATTGCGTGCCGTGTGAAACCGGCATGGGCGCCGCTTCAGGTACATCAGCAGGCGTCTTGCGGCTGGCTGACCGGAACGCCTTGAATGCCAGGAACAGCAGGTAGAGCCCGCCCGCCATTTTCATCGCCGTGAAGAACAGGACCGAGGTCTTGAGCGCCGCGACGAAACCGAGCGCAGCCACGCAGGCCCAGAAGACAGATCCGGTCACTATTCCCAGCGAGAGCATCACGCCCGCTGCCCGGCCTTCGCGGGCGGCGACGTTCATGATCATCAGCGTGGCCGGGCCGGGGCTTGCTGCCCCGACGATGAAAACGGACAGGATCAGTAACAAGTTCGGCAGGTAGAGGCTGAAGATCTCGGCGGGCATGTCTGGGCTCAAGCTTGCTGTGGAGTGCGTTGTGCAACAGACACAGCATATCAGGGCGAAAAGAGACAGCACTTTTCCGTGATTATGCGCCTTGAAGTCACCGCATCGTGGCACTTGAAGCGCCACAATTGAACCCCACCTTTAATGTGAACGAAAGGTGCCCAAAGGTGCCCTCCTAAGGGACCTCATGTTCGCCGTATCTGTCGTACGACGGAAAGGAGTGCCGACATGTTGAACGACGAAAACACACCCCGCTTCGATGCGGAACCCATCGTCTACATTCGCCACCTGGGTGCAGACGAAGTGCAGGACCTCGTGCCCGCCAATGCCCTTGAAGGGATTGGTCGGCCGGAAGACCTGTTCATTGTGTCCTCTGCCGACGGCCAGCAACTGGCCATCGTGGAAGGCCGAGACGCGGCATTTGCCGCTGCCCGGCTGCACGACCTGACCCCGGTCAGCGTGCACTGAGGACCATGTAGAACACCATATATAGACCGTGTATGGACCATGAATACCCCGCCCGCAGAGATGCCGGCGGGGCTTTCCTTTGCGGCTCTTGCTATTTCCGCCACGGAAGTTGACACTGGCGTCAACTAAGACCCGGGGAGGACAAAGGGCATGAGACCCATCATTCTGGCAGTGGCCGCTGCCGCAATCCTGGCGCCAGCCGCCTGTTCCAAAAAAGAGGCTCCTGCGCCGGAGACTGCCGCGCCCGCAGAAGAGGGTGTCGTGCATGTCTCGGCAGAAGGCGACTTTGCCGAAAATCTCCAGCTCGCCCTGATCGAAGCCGAGCCTGGTCAGACCATCGTCATGCCGGAAGGGACCTTCGAGTTCACCACCGGCCTGTCGCTGGACGTGGATGACGTGACGCTGGCCGGCGCCGGGCAGGGCAAGACGATCCTCGACTTTGCCGGCCAGACCGGCGCGGGCGAGGGCCTGCTGGTGACCGCCGACGATGTCGTGCTGACAGATTTTGGCATCCGCGACACCAAGGGCGACGGCATCAAATCCAAGGATTCCGACAGGATCACCTATCAGTACCTGACAGTCGAATGGTCCGGCGAGCCGGATGAGACGAACGGCGCCTATGGCATCTACCCGGTCGAGTCGACCGACGTGCTGGTGCAGAACTGCACCGTGCGCGGCGCCTCCGATGCCGGCATCTATGTCGGCCAGTCGCAGAACATTATCGTCCGGGACTCGGTCGCCGAATACAATGTTGCCGGGATCGAGATCGAGAACTCCTCCTATGCGGACGTGTACGGAAATATCGCGCGCCACAATGCGGGCGGCATCCTCGTTTTTGACCTGCCGGACCTGCCCGTCATGGGCGGGCATTCTACCCGTGTCTATGACAATGACATCGTCGAAAACAATACGGTGAACTTCGCCCCCGTCGGCAACATCGTGGCGGGTGTGCCGAGCGGCACGGGCCTGATCGTGATGGCGAACTCGGATGTCTATGTCACCGGCAACCGGTTCAAGGACAATCGCAGCGTCCATGTCATGCTGACGGCCTATACAGAACCGTTCACGGACGAAAACTATAATCCGCTGCTGAACGACATCACCATCACCGGCAACACGTATGAAGGCGGGCTGGACGATCCGCAGGGCATGCTGGCGCCGATCGCGGCGGCCATCGGCGGTCAGCTGCCAGCGATCATGACCGATGGCGTCACGCGCTGGGATGGCGGGGAAGACCAGACCGTGAACCTTGTTATCGCCGAGGCGCCGGAGGTTGGCTTCATCAATATCGGCCTCGGCGAATACCCGGTCGACCCGGCGAAGATGCAGCCCAGCACGGACCGCCCGGCCTCCACGCCGGTGCCGGAGCGTGAGCCCGTCGCCCTGCCGCAGGACCAGAAGTAACCATGCGGCCTGGTTTGCTGTCCGCTTGCCTGATCCTCGCCGCCTGCGGGGCAGGGCAAGCAGCAACACCTTCGGAGCCAAGCCTTGAGGCGGTGCTGGCGGACAAGCCTGCGCCGCTGCTATCCGCCTACGGATTTTTTGAGGACGCGGGCGGCAACATTCCGGCGGAGCGCGTGAAGGCCTATGACCTGATCAATCCGCTCTTCTCCGATGACGCGGCCAAGCACCGTTTCATTTATGTGCCCCCGGGCGAGATGGCGAAAGAAGCGGGCGCGGGCCTTCCGGACTATCCGGTTGGCACGGCGCTGATCAAGACGTTCGCCTTTGCGCCGGACATGCGCAGCCCGGAAGACGGCGCCTACAAGGTCGAGACACGGGTGATCATCCACAAGGCGGATGGCTGGGCGGCGTTTCCCTATGTCTGGAACGAGGCCGGCACGGAGGCGAAGTACGCGCCCATCGGCGCCCGGCGCACGATTCAGACGATCAGTCCGGCGGGCGCGCCGCTGGAAATCCATTACGAAGTGCCGAACAAGAACCAGTGCAAGACCTGCCACCAGTCAGGTGATGCGATCCGGCCCATCGGACCAAAGCTGCGCAATTTGGATCATCCGGGCCCGGCCGGTGTGGACCAGCTGTCTGACTGGGTCGCGGCAGGCATTCTGGACGGCGTTCCGCTGGGCATGAAGGCGTCGCCCTCAGCCGTGGATGCGAGCCTGCCGCTGGACGCGCGGGCGCGCGGCTATCTCGACATCAATTGCGGCCATTGCCACAAGCCCGACGGCTCGGCCTCGAATTCCGGCCTGTGGCTGACGCTGGAAGAAACCTCGCCGACGCGTCTTGGCCTGAAGAAGCATCCGACGGCGGCGGGACGAGGCTCCGGCGACCGGCGCTATGTCATCGATCCGGGGCACCCTGAGGAATCGATCCTCGCCTTCCGCATGGCCTCCACCGAACCCGGCATCGCCATGCCCGAACTAGGGCGGACCTTGCCTGATCCGGTGGGCATCGACCTGATCAACAAGTGGATCGCGGGGATGGAGGAGTAGGGATCGCCTGCGGACATTCCGCAGAATTCGTGCATAGTGGCTGAGGCACGGAGGAGGAATGAGCGATGCAGATCAACGCGCTGGATCACGTCAACATCATCACGGACGACATGAAGGGCACGATCGGCTTTCTGGTCGATGTGTTCGACCTCGATGTGCGGGATGCACCGCCGCCGCTACCGCCTGAACATTATCAGTGGCTCTACGATGTCAATGACCGCGCCATTTTCCACATCAACTCCAAGCAAGCACCGCAGGCATATGTTCGGGAAACGCAGGCCGGTCCTACGACGGGTGCAATCCATCATATCGCGCTCAATTGCAGCGGCCATGACGCGTTCAGGGAGCGGCTGGAAAGGCACGGTGTCGATTACAAGCTGAATGACATTCCATCGGTGAACCTGAAGCAGATTTTCTTCATGGAGCCGAACGGCGTGCTCATCGAACTGAATTTTTTCGGGACCTGAGCGGCAAGACTGCTTCCTGATAACCGCTCCCTCGGGCGAACTGGCGCGATGTCCCTGAACTACCCATCCCGCTTGCTCTTCTACCCCCTCAGGCATAGGGTGCGCGCGCTTTAACCCCGAGGACCTGAAACCATGGCCGATACGCAGCGCCCAAGCCTTCCCGTCACACTGGATGATGTGAAAGCCGCTGCAATGATTATTGCAGGCCAGGTCGAACGGACGCCGTTCCGGCATTCGCGCACGCTGTCGGATATCACCGGCGCGGAAGTGTGGGTGAAGTTCGAGAACCACCAGTATACCGCCGCCTTCAAGGAGCGTGGCGCGCTGAACCGGCTGTCGTCCCTGTCCGATGAGCAGAAGAAGGTCGGCGTCATCGCGGCCTCTGCCGGCAATCACAGCCAGGGCGTGGCCTATCACGCCAAGCGCCTCGGCATCCCGGCAACCATTGTCATGCCGGAAACCACGCCCTTCACGAAGGTCGAGCAGACCCGGTCGCACGGCTGCCGCGTCCTGCTGAAGGGCCTGAACTTCGATGAGGCCAAGGCCGAAGCCTATAATGTGCAACAGCGCGAAGGGCTGACCTTCATCCACCCGTTCGACGACCCGCACATCATCGCGGGGCAGGGCACGGTCGCGCTGGAAATGCTGGAGGACAAGCCGGACCTCGACATGCTGGTCATCCCGATCGGCGGCGGCGGCCTGGTCGCCGGGTCTGCCGTGGCGGCCCGCGGGCTCAATCCGGAGATCAGCGTCATTGGCGTCGAGGCCGCGATGTATCCGGCGATGAAGCAGGAACTCGCCGGTGAGCCTGTTCATGTCGGCGGCTCGACCATCGCCGAGGGCATCGCCGTCAAGGATGTCGGCCGGATGCCGCTGGAGATCGCCCGCCAGCTGGTGGACGATATCGTCCTCGTTGAAGAAGCGCACCTTGAGCGTGCGATCACGCTTTATGTCGAGGTCGAGAAGACCATTGCCGAAGGCGCAGGCGCCGCAGGGCTTGCCGCGCTGTTGGCCCATCCGGCACGCTTCAGCGGCCACAAGGTCGGGGTCGTTCTGTGCGGCGGCAATATCGACACACGGCTGCTCGCTTCTGTGCTGACCCGGGCGCTGGTGCGCGAGAACCGGCTGGCCCGCATCCGTATCATCGGCGACGACCGGCCTGGCCTCCTGGCGCTGGTCTCCAAGATCATCGGTGATGCCGGGGCCAATATCATGGAAGTTGCGCACAATCGTATCGCGCTGGACGTGCCGGCCAAGGGCGCTGAGTTCGACATCCTGATCGAGACCCGCGACAGCCAGCACACGCAGGAAGTGGTCGAGGCGTTAACCCTGGCCGGCTACCCGCCGCGCAGCATGTGACATCTGTAATGTTAGAGGCTGGCCGGGGCGGGTGACTTCGCCCCGGAAGCGGCCTAGACCCGGATCCAAACTGAAAGCCTGAACGGAGCCTCCAGATGAAGCGCATCCTCGCTGTTGCCGCCAGTGCGGCCTTTGCCCTGATTGCTGCCTGTAGTGGTGGCAGCAAGGCACCGACCGATGTCGACACCGTGTTCGAACAGCACCTGCCATGGAACCCCGATGCCAAGGGCGTCCAGACCGACGAGTCCGGCCTGCAATGGATCGTGATCCGGGAAGGGGACAGCAAGGGCGCGAGCCCCGGCGTCAGCGACCTGGTACGCGTGAACTATGAAGGCCGCACGGCAAATGGCGACAAGTTCGACTCCTCTTTCGATCGCGGCCAGCCGGCCATGTTCCGCCTGAACCAGGTGATCCCCGGCTGGACCATCGGCCTGCAGAAGATGCACGAGGGTGACCAGTACCTGTTCTACGTCCCGAACAAGCTGGCTTATGGCAATTCGGACCGGGGCGCGGTGATCAAGGCCGGCGACGACCTCGTCTTCCTGGTCGACCTGGTGGACCTGATGGAGCCGAAATCCGTCGATACCGCCGCCTGGGAAAAGTACACGCCGTGGGACCATGAAGCACCGGACGTGAAGAAGACCGGCTCCGGCCTCGAATATGTTGTTCTGGCCAGCGGGGACGAAGGCGGCGCCAGCCCGGTGAACGGGCAGGAAGTCGTCGTCTATTATGAAGGCCGTCTCGCCGAGACAGGCGAAATGTTCGACAGCGCCTTCCAGCGCGGCGCGCCGGAAGTCTTCCCGTCCAACCGCCTGATCCGCGGCTGGGTCGAGGCGCTTTCCATGATGAAACCCGGCGACCGCTGGCTGCTCTACATCCCGTCAGACCTCGCCTATGGCAAGAAAGGCACGCCGGGCGGCCCGATCCCGCCGGATTCCGATCTCGTCTTCGAGGTTGAACTGGCAGACGTGCTGAACTGATCCTCAGAGAGGGTCGGGGTCGATTGGTGGGGAGTCTTCCACCATCATCGGCGGCAGGTACGGCGCCGGCTCCTCCACATCTGCCCGGAAGAAGATGGGCAGGCGGACGGAAGTCTGGAACCAGGGCTGCTGCTGGCTGGCGGTGGCGGCGATCACGTCGCCGCTGACCTGCAGCATCACCTTGTTGATGTCGATCCGGTCGGGCGACAGGATGCGGCTGGCGAACGCGTCGGCGAAGATGGAGGGTCCGGTTGCATCCGGCCTTGTGGTGCCGGGCTCGTCGGCATAGGCGATCACGACATTGGCGTCTGAGGTATAGTCTGCAAAGCCGGGCTCCAGCCCCTTGGTTTCCATGGGCGAGTCGTACTTGCGCCCGCAATCGACCATCAGGATGACGGCCTGCGCTTTCGACGCTTCCAGGAATTCGACCGCGTCCTGCAGCTTTGCGCCCCGCTCGACCACTTCGCTTTCGTTGCGGGGCAGGGGACCGTTCGGGATCAGGTAATTGTCTTCCCCAAACAGGGAAGCTCCGTATCCGGCGAAATAGACAACGCCGACGCTGGCAGGGCCGGCAGCGTTCAGCGCGTTCTGCAGCATGGTGAGTCCGTTCTGGAAGCCCTCAAGGTCTGCATTCCGGATATGGTGCACCGCATAGCCGCTCTCGCCGAGAGCGCTGGCAACTTTCACACCGTCCGCATGTGTGTTCGGCAGAGTGTAGTCTCCGCTTCCGGCATAGTCATTGGAGAAGACGAGCGCGACGCGCAGCGGGTTCTGGCTGACCGGCGACCTGGGCGCGCCCGGCGCACGGCTCCACGAACCAATCTTGATGTCACTGGACCGGCGCTGCAGGCGCGACAAATTCATCGGCTCCTGCCGCTGCAGGGTCATTTCCAGCACGTCGAGGCGGACATTCTCGAACATGTCGCGCACGGTCACGGCGGGCTCCAGCAGCCGGGTGCCGAGCGCCTTTGCATAGGGGCCGTTATTGTCATCGGCACGCCCGTCGCTGGCCGTTTCGCCCTCCCATGTGGCGAAGGAGATGAACATGTTGCGTTCTTCCGCGCTGCCGGCAGTGCGACGCAGGCCCCGGAAGGATTCCCCGCCGCCAAGCGCGCGTTCGGCTTCCGGCAGCTTCAGTACATTGCGGCAGGCATCGATGGAGAGGACAGTCGGGCCAGGGCAGTCCGTCAGTTTGCCCATCACCCAGTCCAGCGAGACGGAATCATCCCACAGCGCTTCGTCCAGCACCGCGGCATCCTCGACCGGGATCAGGAAATTGCCCTCGCCCTCACGGGCGGCGCCATGGCCGGAATAGTAGACAAAGCCGGTCGCCTCCGGCCCGCTGGCCTGCATCGCATCCACAAAGTCACGGAAGGCCGACATCATTTCCGACCGGCCGGCATCCTTCACCACATCGCCCGTCACCAGCGAGAAACCGCACTCGATGATGCCTTCGGCCACAAGGTGAGCGTCCCGGACCGGATTGGCCAGCGTCCCGATGCCCTCGGAATAGGCCGCGTTGCCGATGACCAGCGCGTGGCGCGGTTTGCGGGTGCCTTGCGCCCGGCCGGGCCAGGGCATCGCGGCGGCGCCTCCAAGCAAGAGCATGTGCCGGCGTGAAATCATGTTCCCACTCCACTCATCTCACGAGGGTTAATCGTCTCGTAGAGGCGCGCGCCAGTCAATGTCGCCGCTGCGGGCTTGCCTATCGCAGACGGGGCTGACAGGAAGGGCGCCGGATTTCTATCAGGAGAACAGGTTTGGCGATTACGGGTGACACGCTGGCGCGCATCGCACTGGATGCGGGCAAACTGATCATGGAGATCTATGAAGGGGATTTCGATTTCAACCGGAAGGGCGACGACTCTCCGGTCACTCTGGCCGACGAAAAAGCCGAGGCGCTGATCCTGAAGGCGCTGGCCGAGGCCGATCCGGACCTGAAAGTCATTGCCGAAGAGGCCATGGCCGCCGGACAGATGCCGGAACATGGGGCCCGGTTCGCCCTGGTCGACCCGCTGGATGGGACCAAGGAATTCATCAACAAGAATGGCGAGTTCACGGTGAACATCGCCATTATCGAGCACGGCCGACCGGTCATGGGCGTTGTTTACGCGCCGGCCCTGTCGCGTCTCTTCGTGGCGGACGCCTACAATTCCGCCTGGCAGGCCGAGGCGGCGCCGGGCGCAGACGTGCCGGCCGAGCGCACCCCGCTGCGCATTAGAAAGGTGCCGGAGGCGGGCGTTACCGCGGTGGCTTCGAAATCCCACCGCACGCCGGAAACCGATGCCTATCTGGAAAAATACACCGTCGCTGACATCAAGGGAGCAGGCTCGTCCCTGAAATTCTGCCTGATCGCCGCGGGCGAGGCGGATCTCTATCCCCGCATGGGTCGGACGATGGAATGGGACACTGCGGCCGGGCAGGCAGTCGTGGAGGCGGCGGGCGGCCGCGTGCTGACGGAGGAAGGCGCGCCGCTCCTCTATGGCAAGCGCGAACGCGGCTATGATAATCCGTATTTTATTGTGTATGGCGGCGTGTCCCCGGTCTGACATAGTCCTGCCACGATCCGGTATCGTTTTCTCCAGCTTTTCCTGCGACCTGTTCTGTCAGGGAGTATCACCATGGCACGTCAGTTCTTCGGCACGGATGGAATCCGCGGCCGCGTAAACCAGAAGCCCATGACCGTTGAGACGGCGCTGCGCCTGTCCATCGCTGCGGCGCGCACCTTTGCGCCTGACGGCGGACGGGATGTGATCATTGGCCGGGACACGCGCCGTTCCGGCGAGATGCTCGAAGCGGCCATCGTGGCTGGGCTCAGCAGCATGGGCCTGACGTCGGTCTGCGTCGGCGTCGTTCCGACCCCGGCGGTGGCCCTGCTGACGCGGGAAACCGGCGCGGCCTTCGGCGTGATGGTGACCGCCTCGCACAACAAGTTCCAGGACAATGGCCTGAAGCTGTTCTCGCCGGAGGGCGTGAAGTTCACTGACGAGGTTGAGGAAAAGCTCGAGACCGAGATGTTCGACGCCTTCGAAGGCAGCTATGCGGCTCCGACGGAAGTGGCAAAGCCCCGCCAGATGGAAGAGGGCGTGCGCCGCTATGTCGATCGATGCCTGGAAGCGGTTGAGGCGGAAGCAGACTTTTCAAAGCTGAACGTCGTGCTGGATTGTGCGAATGGTGCGGCCTACCGGGCAGGGCCCGACGCGCTGCGGAAGCTCGGCTGTAACGTCACCGTCATGGGTGTGTCGCCCGATGGGGTGAACATCAATGCCGGGGTCGGTTCGACGGACACAAAGGCCCTGACGAAAGCCGTGCTGGACAGCAAGGCCGATATCGGGATCGCCTTCGACGGCGATGCCGACCGGTTGATCGTAATCGACGAGCTGGGCGAGGAACTCGATGGCGACCAGGTGATGGCGCTGATCGCGACCGAATTGTTCCACACCGGGCGCCTCAAGGGCGGCGGCATGGTGGCGACCGTCATGTCGAATATGGGGCTGGCGGAGTATCTGAAAGGCCTTGGCCTGACACTCGCACGCACCAAGGTGGGCGACCGATATGTCGGCGAGCACATGCGCGCGCACGGCTTCAATCTCGGCGGCGAACAGTCCGGTCACATTATTCTGTCGGATGTTTCGACCACGGGGGACGGTCTGCTGGCAGCGCTGCAGGTGCTGAAAGTTCTGGCACGGACCGGGAAGAAGGCATCCGTAGTCGGACGGGTATTCGAGCCTGCTCCGCAGGAACTGGTCAATATCCGCTATGCGGGGACCAACCCGCTGGAAACCGAGCGGGTGAAGTCTGCCATCGCCCGGGCGGAAGCGGAGATGGGGGAGAAGGGGCGGCTGGTTGTCCGCAAATCAGGCACTGAACCGCTGATTCGGGTCATGGCCGAAGCGCTGGAAGAAGCCATGATGAAACGGGCGCTGGACGATGTGGTGGAGGCCGTCGAGGCCGAAGCCTGATTAACGCACTGATTGACGCCCCTCCATTGACGCGGGGGATTGCCCCTCGGTCACACCCTCCCGCCTTTCGTTGGGGAACGAATTGCCTCTCCGACCTGATCGCCTATCATCTGGCGAAACGATAACAGGTTCTGGGAGAAACACCGCATGGCCGATGCGACCGAGCTGCCGCCTTTCCGCCCGCTGCCGCAGAAGACACCCGATGTCGAGATGCGCACCGCGCCGGGTGGGGTCCGTTACATTTCCGCCCGCCAGGCACCGGGTCTGCGCCCGCGGACCATTCCGCATTGTCTGGACGAGCGCGCCGCTGAACATCCTGACCGCCCGTTCCTGAAAGAGCGTGACCCTGAAACCGATGAATGGGTGACCGTCACCTATGGCGAGGCGGCCCGCATCACGGACGGCCTCGCGCAGGCTTTCCTCAACATGGGGGCAGGGCCTGATGCGCCGGTGATGATCCTGTCCGGGAACTCGATCCGGTCGGCCATGGTGATCCTTGCTGCACAGAAAATTGGCGCACCGGCCGCGCCGATCTCGGTGCCATACTCCACCATGTCCACTGATTTCGAAAAGCTGAAGCACTGCTTCAATGCCGTGAACCCCAGAGTGATCTTCGTCGAGACGCTGGAGCCGTTCAAGAACGCGATTGCGGCGCTGGCGTGCGATGACTGCAAGGTCTTCTCCGCTGATGCGGGCGGGGACAATACGGTCCTGTCCTATGACGAACTGGCGACGACCCAGCCGACAGCGGCCGTGCGCGAAGCCCGCGACCAGCTGACCGATGCCAGCATTGGAAAGTATCTCTTCACTTCCGGTTCGACCGGCATGCCGAAGCCGGTGCCGACGACACAGGGCGCGATGTGCTCCATGATCGCGGGGCAAGAGGGCTTGCGCGATATGTCCCGTGATCCCGACCATGATCCGGACGCGGTCGAAAACCTTCTCGACTGGCTGCCCTGGAACCACATCTCCGGCTCCAATGTGAACTTCAATGGCGCGCTGTGGAACGGCTCGACTTTCTGGATCGATGGCGGCAAGCCGACGCCGGCCCTGTTCCATGAGACGATCCGCAATGTGCGCGAATGCTCGCCGTCCGTGTTCGGCACGGCGCCAATTGCGCTCGCCATGCTGGCCGAGGCGATGGAAGCCGATGATGACCTGCTGATGGCGTTCTTCAAGAACATGCGCTCCATCGGCTATGGCGGGGCGACCCTGTCGGACGATCTCTACGACCGCCTGCAGGCGCTGGCGATCAAGGCGACCGGCAAACGCATTCCGATCATTACCATGTATGGCGCGACCGAAACGCAGGGCATCACCGTGGTGCACTGGGAGGCTGAGCGCGTGGGTCTGATCGGCCTGCCGCTGCCAGGATCGGAACTGAAGCTGGTGCCGAACGGCGACAAGCTGGAAGTGCGGGTCAAAGGCCCGTCGGTCATGCCCGGCTATCACAATGATCCGAAGAAGAATGCCGAAGTGTTCGACGAGGAAGGTTATTACTGCCTCGGCGATGCGGTGAAGTTCGTCGACGAGGAAGACCCGAACAAGGGCCTGATCTTTGACGGCCGGGTCGGGGAGGACTTCAAGCTTTCCTCGGGCACCTGGGTCAGCGTCGGGACGCTGCGTCCGGACTATGTGGCGGCCTGTTCACCGCTGATCTTCGATGCCGTGATCTGCGGGCAGGACAAGGATGTGATCGGTGCGCTCGTCTGGCCGTCCCCGGCTGGGATGGAGCAGCTGGTCAAGGAGAACAATGGCGACCTGATGGCGGCCTTCGGTGTACTGACCGAGCGGCTGGCGAAGAAAACCGCTGCCTTCAATGCGGGTGAGCCGGGCTCATCCCGCCGGATCCGCCGGGTCATGATCATGACCGAACCGCCGAGCGTCGATGCAGGTGAAATCACGGACAAGGGCTATGTGAACCAGCGCCTCGTGCAGGCCCGCCGGGCAGATCTGGTCGCGGCATTGTTCGCCAATCCGCCAGGGCAGGGCGTCATCTCGCTCTGAGGAGGGTAGAAAGTCTGCACGCTTAAGTCGTTGGAAGGCTTTTCTCGGTAGCACTCTTCTCGGATTTTCGTGGGGAGAGATCATGACCTTCGACGCGCGCAAGGCAAACACTGCGTCTGCGTCCGGCCAGCAGAATGCGCTGTTCGCATTAGTAACTCTCGTTGTCGTGTGCGGCGCGTTCTTCGCCGTGCTCAGCCTGCCGCACAAGGCTGCGGGCAAGGACACGCCGCTTGGTGACCGGGTATCGTCGGTCACGATCAACATGCCAAACCTGCCAGGTGAAGCAGCCGAGGCGTATTTTATCGCCCTCGGCAAGGTGGACCCAGAGGCCCAGATGGCGCTTTCCGGCAAAATCTCCAGCGCGGGCAAGCTGGATGACGAAGCGGTCACCACGCTTGTCATGGCCCATGCCGAGACCGTGTTGCGTGACCATGCCGGTGACCTGGCGAACGCTGATACGAAACACCTCGACGACATTCTGGACATGACGCGTGACCGCCTGCGCACCGCGTCGCGCAAACGCAGCAAATGGTGCGATGCAAGCCGGTATTCCGATCTTGCCGACATGGAGTTCAGGCAGCCGGCCGACTTCGAGCAGTCGATGGCGGCGTTCAAGGCCCCGCTCAGGGACTATTCCTATGACGTGATGACTGGCCTGATGGTTGCCATCGAGGATGCGCGCGAACATCCGGTGACACGCGGAGAGATGACTCGCGCCGACGAGGCCGCCCTGCAAGGCATGGTCATGTCCATCATGGCCGATCCGGATGTGCTGCCCATCATAGTGTCGCTACAATCCGGCGAGGATGCAAAGAAGGCCCTGAAGGGCGTGAATGTCTGCAATCTCGGCGCAACGGCGGTGACGGCAGCGAAAACCCTGCCGCAGGAAACCAAAGGCCGCCTTCTTGCAGAAGGGGCCCGGCAATTGGAAGAAAACGGCGCGTCGGCCTTCCGGACCGGCGTCGGCTTCTGAGGCGTCAGTCCTTGCGGGCGACGCCCGCTTCGCCGAGGCGCCATTCCAGCAGGTCGATCCGGTCCTGGCCGAAAAAGGCCTCGCCTTCGAACACCATGAGCGGCACGCCCCAATGATGCGGGTCCTGTTCGGCCTGGTTTTCGGCGATGACGGCCTCCAGCCGGTCTTTCTCGGCTTCCTGGCGGGCATCCATCTCATCGAGATCGAAGCCGGCGCGGGCGGCCGCCTCCTTCATGGCCGCGCCCTCGGTCCAGGCGCCGCCGGACCAGATCAGGGTGGAGACCTCGTCCATGAAGGCCCAGCCTTCTTCGTCGCCTTTCTCGCAGGCGAGGATGCCGAGCCGGGTGAGCCGGCCGATATAGGGCTGCTCGGGCGAGATCTCGCGTGTCATCATGTTCATGACCACGGGATCCGGGTTCAACGGTCCGATGGGCAGGCCCAGATACTGCGCGTTCCTGACGAAATCGCGCAGCAGGTAAGGCACCCATTGGGGACGAACTTCCTCGAAGAAATGGGGCGTGCGAATCGCAATCGGATAGACCGGACGCGGGCGAACACGCACATCCCACTTTGAGGGGAGGGCGCGGAGGCGCTTCGTTGCCAGATAGGAATATGGCGAGCGGAACGACCAGAAGACATCGACAGTTCTCATGCCAATAGTTTGCCGCCTTCGTGCCGCCTTCACAAGAACCAATTTCGATACCATCTTGCCCGCCATGACACTCGACCAGACCCTCCGCCAGTTTCTCGACCGGTTCACCATGCCCGACCTCAAGGGTCTGGACTGGCAAGTCACGGCCGACCGGCTGCGCCGCCAGTTCTACGTGGCCAGCCAAGCGATCGAGAAAGACGCCCCGGAAATGGCGGACATATCCCACATGATGGTGCCGTCCGGGGAAGGGAAGGTGAAAGCCCGTGTCTACACTCCGCTCGGCGCGGGCATCGCGCCGAGGCCGGGCATTCTCTTCTTCCATGGCGGCGGCTTCGTGATCGGAGACCTGGAAAGCCATGACATGCTCTGCAAGCGGTTGGCGGAAGGGGCCCGGTGCCGGGTCGTCTCCATCGACTACCGCCTGGCGCCGGAGCACAAATTTCCCGCTGCGCATGAGGATGCGCTGAACGTCTGGCACTGGGTGCAGGACCATGCCGACATGCTGGGGCTCGACCCGGAACGTCTGGCCGTATCCGGCGACAGTGCGGGCGGCAATCTCTCTGCTTTTCTGGCCCAGGAGATGAACCGGACGGGCGGGCCTGCGCCGGCTTTCCAGCTGCTGCTCTATCCGCTGGTCCAATTTGCAGATATCCGTACAAAGAAGATGCCGTTCAATGAAAGCGGCTTTTTCATCTCAGCAAATCTGTTCGAATTTTTCCGCGATGCCTATCTCGCCACGCCGGAAGACCGGATGGATATCCGCGTCTCGCCATTGTTTGCCCCGGAAGACTGCTTCCGCGGCCTGCCGCCAGCGCATTTCGTTCTGTGCGGCTGGGACCCGCTGCACGATGAAGGTCTCGCCTATGCCGACAAGATGGCCAGTTTCGGCGTGCCGGTGACGGTGCGGGAATATCCTGGCATGGTGCACGGCTTCATGAACCTGACAGCCCTGTCGGATACGATCCGGATCGCCATCCGCGATGCGGGGCAGGTGACCGGACGGGCGCTCGGCGCCATCTGACACTTTTCCGCGCAAACAAAGAAAAAGGGCAGTCCCGAAGGACCGCCCAGTTGTGTCGGCTTTCAGGAGAGAATTACTCTCCGGGTCCGAACTTTTTCTTCAAGCTGATCTTGAACGTCCGCCCGAACGGGTTGTGGGTGTACGGGTCGTAGCTGACGTCGAAATAGGCCAGCGGCGGGTCTTCGTCCGTCACGTTCACAACGCTGAGGCCAAAATCGAAGCCATAAGGCGCTTCCCAGTTATAGAACAGGTCCAGCGTCGTCATGCTGTCGATCTTCGACGGGCCACCCGTAAAGGCACCCTGCAGATTTGGTGTCCCGCGCTCATCGTCATAAGAGTCGATGTGACGGATCACGCCGCGGAAGTTGTGGTCACCCATTGCCAGATTAGCGAACAGGTTGCCTTTCCATTGCGGCAGGGAGCGGGAGAAGTTCGACCGGTTAAACTGGCCAACACGGTCCCCGCCCGGGATGCTCACACCCTCGATATCGAAGTCGGCCACATCATACTCAATGATATAAGTGGCTTCGCCGCCGATGGTGAAGTCCATTCCGTCGGAAAGGTTCCACTCATTCTGGGCCCGCAGATCGACACCGGATGTCTTGATGTCCGGTCCGTTGGTCACATTTGTGCGGACACGGGCGATGTTGTCCCCGGGTGCCGTGCTGTAACCTAACGGATCATCTCCTTCAAACGTGATGCGGGACAGGATCGGGTTTTCGGTATCGTTCGCTGTAACAGCCGCAATGGCTGCGTTCACGATCGAAGCCTGGTCTTCAACGATGATCGGATCGGAGAAGTCGAAATTGTAGTAATCGACCGATGCATTGAAGCCGCCCTGTTCATAGAGGGCGCCGAGGTTGAAGGAGAAGGCCGATTCCGGCTTCAGGGCAGCGTTGCCGAACTGGTCAATCGCCTTGAAGGCTGAAGCTGGCGCAACAAACTGAAGTGTCGTGCCGACACCGGTCAGCTGGTTGAGCGTCGGACCTTTGAAGGAGGTCTGAGCCGAACCGCGCAGGGCGAGGTTGTCGGTGGCTTGCCATTTGGCAGCAACTTTTGGGTCGAAAGTTGAGCCGACATCGCCGCCATAATCCTCATAGCGCATGGCGACCTGAACGTTCACGTCGTCATATAGCGGAATCTGGAGTTCGCCGAAGACGGCATAGATGGTCTGGTCTTCATCCGCAGGCGTAGTACCCGCAAGGAAAGAGAACGGACCAGTGCCACCAGGCCCGGGGCTGACGGTCAGGTCAGTGAACGAGTTCGGATCAACCTTGAAGCCTTCGCGGCGGACCTGGACGCCAAGGGCGTAACCTACTGCACCGCCTTGTGCCTGGACGTTGCTTTCGCCGCTGAGCGCCGCATCGAAGACCATGAGGTCGGACGTCACGACAGTTCCAACGCCTTCAGTCAGCCAGTTGGCCAGCGTTGCGCTGTTTTCCAGGCTCGGGACATAGGTCGGGTTGGCGGCGCCGGTTACGCCGTTCGCCGGAATGCCGTTTGAGAACGGATTGTACCATTCACACCCACCTGCACCCGCCGACAGGCTGCCGGTGTAGCCAGCTGCCCACGGTTGTGTTCCGGTCGCTGGATCGTAGCCGGTGGCAGGATCTGTACAGACACCATAGCCATTCAGCGCGGCGGTGAAGCCGAGAATGTAAGTGTCGTTGGTGATCCGCTCGCCCTCAGTCTTGTGCCAGGTCAGCGCGGTATCCCAGTTTACACCATTCTTGAACTGGCCGGACAGGTCACCGGAGAGACGGTAGGTCTCATACGTGCGGAAGCCTTCCTGGGAACTGTAGCCGGTGCCAGGGAAGCCGCCCCAGCCGAAAGATCGTCCGATGAACAGCGCTGCAAGCGTGCCCGACGGGAAGTCGGTCGGATTGTCAGCGATATACTGCTGGAAGCCCGGGCTGGTAACAGGCACAACCTGCGTAGCAAGTTCCTGCGGCGGATAGGATGGGGAGGTTTTCCAAGTCGGAACATCCGAATAGCCGTACATGCCCTCTAGGTGCATATCCACGCCATTGCCGAAGGTCCGGTTATATTCGGAATAGACCTGGTAGCGCTCTTCCTCCTCGACAAGATTGTCGTACTGTGTGAACTGGAAGTAGCAGCGATTCAGAACATAGGGGTTCACGAAACCGCCGACATCGTCGCAGCCAGCCTCTGTATTCAGTGCTCCGATGACGCCAGTGGCGCCGAGCGCAACATAGCGGCCCGGATTGGACAGAGACGACCAGCCACCGACCGGGTTATCCTCCCAGGTCCGGATCGCCCAGTCTTTTTCGTTTAGGGCCACTTCGGAGCGCTTCTGGTAACCAATCGAAGTCACCCAGTTCCAGTCACCGCCTTGGAGACCATAGGCAGCAGACAGTTCATAGTCGCCGTCGGACCCATCAAACTGTGAATAGGAGCCGCCGACTTCCAAGCCTTCCAGATCATCACGCGTGATGAAGTTAACCACACCTGCAATGGCGTCGGAACCGTAGACAGCCGCAGCGCCGTCTTTCAGCACTTCGATCCGGCCGATTGCGGCGGATGGGATCATGTTCGTATCGACGAAGAGTTGTGCCTGCTCACCGACGGAGTAGGGGTGGAAAACCTGACGCCGGCCGTTGAGTAGCACGAGCGTACGGCCCGGTCCAAGGCCGCGAAGGTTGATGTTCGAAGTGCCTTCCAAGCCGTTCGACGAGAACTGGTTGGTCTGGCCATCCACACCCGACGAAACGCCGAGGTTCCGGATCAGCTCAGTAATCGATGGGTTGCCTTCCAGCTTCAGGTCGCCCGCGGTCAGAACGTCGACGGGCAGGGCCGCGTCTTCCGGGGTGCCCTGAATAAGGGAACCCGTCACCGTCACTTTGGACTGGCGAAGTTCCGAGCCGTCTTCTTCCTGAGCGATGGCTGGCAGGGCTAGAAGCAATGATGCCGCTGACGCACCCGCCAGCAGCCGAATTGATTGTCTCATTTGTTTCCTCCGTTTGTGCGAGGCACCGGATCTGAGCGTCCGGATTTGCTCTCACGCAGGGGCAGGATAGGCAGACCTAAGACCTCTCGAACAGGAAAAAATATTGTGCGGCGCAGCAGAAGAGCGGGCGGCCGCGAAATAATTGCCCTAAAACAACGTTGTCACTCGCGTATTTGGTGTCCGTATTGCGCAACTAACGGGCACTCCGGTGCCCAAAATTTGGGAATTGTGGCTCTATTGTAACACTCGGCCAAAATATTCGGGTGCGACTGTGAGACTACTGTGAATGCTTCAGGTGTCGCTGTTACGTTGGAAATAGCCCGCACGAGAACGGGTCCGAATATTTCTCCCAGATCAACTTGAACTCAAAACGAGGAAACTATGGCGCTCAAGCACAGCTTGCTTGCGACCGCTTCTGCGGTCTTTTTTCTGACGTCTGCAGCACACGCTCAGGAAACCACAACCGAACGCGAATCCGCGATCGACAAGGTGCTCGGCACCGTCACTGTCACGGCAACCAAGAAAGCCAATGTCGAGAACGTCCAGGACGTTCCGGTGGCCGTGACGGCCTTCAATTCCGATACGCTGGACGCGCTGAACGTGCGCGACCTCGGCTCGCTCAGCTACTCGACCCCGAACGTGAACCTGACGGATGTCGGCACGTCGCGCGGCGTTGCCAACTTCTCCATCCGCGGCCTCGGCATCAACTCGTCGATTCCGTCCATTGACCCGACGGTCGGCGTCTTCGTCGATGGTGTGTATCTCGGCACCAACAGCGGCGTCGTGCTGGACCTGTTCGATCTCGACAGCGTTGAGATCCTGCGTGGCCCGCAAGGCATCCTGTTCGGCCGCAACACGACGGGCGGTGCTGTCCTGATCAACACCGGCAACCCGACTGACGAGTTCCGCTGGAAAGCCCGCGCGAGCGTTGAGACGCCGATCGATGACGGCCGTGGCGGCCCAAACTCCACCCTTCAGGCGACCGTGTCCGGCCCGCTGATCGAAGGCAAGCTCAACGGTAAGCTCGGTGTCTACTACAACTCCGACGCCGGCTACTTCGAGAACCTTTATAACGGCGACAATCAGGGCGAAGCCCAGACGTCCATCGTTCGCGGTGCCCTGGAGTGGATGCCGACCGACGACATCACTGTCCTCGGCAAGGTCGAGCGCTTCGACACCCGCGGTGACGGCCCTGTGGCCCAGAACCGCGGCCTGTTCGACCGCGACTCGTTCGACTTCTCGATCAACAATCCGGGCCTGCAGGACAGCGAAGCCACATTCGCCACGCTGCGGACCGACATCGATGTCGACTTCGGCAATGGCCGCATCACCAACATCATCGGCTATCGTGATGTGAACGGCGAAACATCGGGCGACATCGATTCGACCCCGCTGACACTGTTCCATTCCGGTTCGGAATCCTCGCAGGAGCAGTTCTCCGAAGAGCTTCGCTATGCCGGTACTTTCGGCAAGGCTGAAGTGACGGTCGGCGGCTTCTACTTCACCCAGGAAGTCCGCTACACCGAGATCCGCTCCCTGCCGACGCTGAGCGCTGCGACTTTCTATGGTGGCGGTGGCCAGGACCACAATGTCTACGGTCTCTTCGGCCAGGTGGACTATGCTGTCACCGATCGTCTGACGGCCATCTTCGGCCTGCGTTATGGCTATGAAGAAAAAGATGCGGACATCACCTACATCCGTCCGCGTCCTGCGTGTTCGGTTGTGGATGCAACCTGTCCGACGACGGGCACCAACCCGTTCGTCCCGGGTGAGCCGAACGGCTTCTCCAACAAGGATGACTGGAGCAACTGGTCGCCGAAAATCGGCTTCAAGTATGAGCTGGACGATACGTCGCAAGTCTACGCCCACTACACGAACGGTGTGCGTTCGGGCGGCTACAACTTCCGTATCACCGATCCGGCCCTCTTCCTGTCGATCTTCCCGAACCCGAACCTCGACGCTGCGACCGACGAAGAGAACGTCGACAGCTATGAAATCGGCTTCAAGCACCAGACCGAAGACGGCCGCGGCCAGTTCAATGCGGCTGTGTTCTTCAACGACATCTCGGACATGCAGCGCGAGCTGAACCTACCGTCGCCGTCTTCCGGTGTGTCTCAGGTCATCCTGAACACGGCAGATGCCGAGATCCTCGGCTTTGAAGCGGAAGGCCGCTATGCCGTGCTCGACAACCTGCTGCTGACCGCCAATGTCGGCGTGATCGATGCGGACTATACCGACGTCTGGTACGACATCTCCAGCGACGGCCTGATCAACGGTCGCGACCTGGCCCTCGATCTGCCGCGTGTGCCGGAAACCACCTATGGCTTCGGGTTCATCTATGACCACGACCTGGGCGATAAAGGTACGCTCGTTGCGCGCGCCAACTTCCAGCATCGCGACAAGAACGCCTTCACGGACAACAACTGGGGCTGGATGAACGCGGCTGACATGGTCGATGCGAACCTGACCTGGAACACGCCGTATGAAGGCCTGTCCGTGGCTCTGTTCGGCAAGAACCTGCTGGACGAAGTCACCGCTGGCAACGACACGCAGCTGCCGTTCGGCGGAAACGTCTCGGCTCTGGTGCCGGGCAGCTCGAACCTGTCGACGGGTGTGAACACGCCGTACGCCTACTATCCGGGCGCCGGCACGCTGTCGCCGCTGATTCCGGGCCGCCGCATCGGCTTCGAAATCACCATGAAGCACTAGGCTTCCTGGAAACGCTTTTTCGAGAGGGGCGGGCGGCAACGTCCGCCCCTTTTGCATTCGGTCGTCAAACACCATTGCGTGTGTGCCCTTGCAGGCAGGGCAGGCGGATGCTGAGTGAGGGCATGACTGACACGCCCCCGATTCTCGCCCTGTCCGATTTCCTGTCTGACCCTGTCGATCCGGCTGATTTTCCGAAGCATGAGATCCGCTTCTGGAATGACCGCTGGGCAGGGGAGGTGGGCCTCGGCGATCTGGATGCCGCCGCACAGGCGGCGCATTTCGGGCGGTTCGACCCCTTGCCCGGAAACCTCCCCCAGCCATTGGCGCTTCGGTATCACGGCCACCAGTTCGGCGTTTACAATCCCCAGCTTGGCGATGGGCGTGGCTTCCTTTTCGCGCAGGTTCGCGACAAGGCGGGCAGGCTGTTGGACCTTGGCACCAAAGGCTCCGGCCAGACACCGTGGAGCCGGCAGGGTGACGGCCGGCTGACCCTGAAGGGCGGCGTACGGGAAGTGCTCGCCTCGTCCTATCTGGAGGCACTCGGCGTCAACACGTCCAAATCTTTCGCGCTGATCGAGACGGGCGAACAGCTGACCCGTAATGATGAGCCATCCCCGACGCGATCCGCTGTGCTCACACGCCTGTCGCACAGCCATGTCCGGTTCGGCAGTTTCCAGCGCCTCGCCTATCTGGAGCAAGGCGCCGAGATAGCCCGGCTGGTTGACTATTGCGTGGACCAGTTTCATCCGCAGGCGGCGGACCCCGACCTCGCGCGCCGTTCCTGCAACTTGCTTGAGAGCATTGCCGTCGCGACGGGCAAGATGATCGGCCAGTGGATGGCGGCCGGTTTCGTGCATGGGGTGATGAACACGGACAATTTCAATATTACAGGCGAGACCTTCGATTTCGGGCCGTGGCGCTTTCTGCCTGTGTCGGACCCGAACTTCACTGCGGCCTATTTCGATGAGCAGGGCCTCTATCGGTTTGGGCGCCAGCCGGTGCAGGGCGGCTGGGCGCTGCAGCAGCTCGCTTCGGCTTTGCTGGCAACAGGCGCCGATGCCGACGATCTCGCAAAGGCGCTCGCGCCTTATCAGCCGGCCTATCGGGATAGTTTCGTGGCACACACGCACGCCTTGCTTGGGATCGCCCCGGCAGGGGAGGCGGAGGAGGATGTCGGCTTCCTTCAGGCCTTCTATGCGTGGATGACGGATAGCGAGGCGGTCTGGCCGCAGGTTTTTCATGACTGGTTCGGCGGGTCGGCAAGCGAGGGCCGCGCTGCTGCGTCACCGCAGGTGGCGCTTTATAAGGCAGACGCGTTTGCGCCGGTGAAAGCGCAGGTTCTTGCGCGCGATCCGGTCCTGCCTGAGCGGCTCGCGCATGACATCTTCCAGCGTCCGGCGCCGCCGTCATTGCTGATCGATGAGGTTGAAGCGCTGTGGGCGCTGATTGCGGAGGCGGATGACTGGTCCGCCTATGAGCAGAAACTGGCCGACATCGAGGCCCTGCGCATCGCGCGGTGGGGCTGACCTATTCTGCCGGCAGTTCCGTGTGACCGGCTTGCCTCGGTCCGGAATAATTCTTCGCGAAGGGATAGGCAGACTTCCACACTTCCTTGCCGTCTTCATGCTCCACAAAATGACAACCGATCAGAGTTCGGATGAAATCGGTCAGCACGAACCGGTCTGACTTCAGGTACCAGTCGCCAAGGACCGGGCGCACGGCATCGGTCGCCTCCTGCAGGCGATAGTGCGGAATGGTCGGGAAGATGTGGTGGATGACGTGCAGATTGCCGATATTGTGGGTCAGCCAGTTGAAGGGGCCGTAATTGCGGTCGACCGTCGCCAGCGCGCCTTTCAGGCCTGACCAGTCACCGGAGTCGTAGACCGGCACTTCCGGCGCGACATGCTGCATGTAGGTCACGAAAGTGAGCCAGGCGGCGTAGATGAAATAAGGCGCGATGATGTACTTCAGCGCGAAGACCCAGCCGAACTGGATGCCGAGGAAAACATAGAGCGCAAGGAAAGCCAGGTTCACAGCGAGGCTCGCATACCAGGACCATTTCACGTGAGACGCGTAGAGGTCGCTGACGGGCAGGTAATGGCTGCCATGGACCGGGTCATAGGTGGTGATGTTGCGAAAGCCGAGCTTGTACATCGGCCAGCCGATCAGGACGAAGATCCCCGAGCGGAAAAGGACCTTGCGGCTGAACCAGTCCTGCTCGGCGCGGCAGGCGCGGAAGACTTCCTCTTCCTGCAGGTGCCCGGTCTTCATGTGGTGCATGGCATGGCTGCGCTGCCAGCCGCGATAGGGGACGAGGATCGGCCCGTGTGTGGCGAGGCCGACGATTGTGTTCACCAGCCGCGAACGGGAAAAGGCGCCGTGTCCCGCTTCGTGCCCGATCACGAAGATCGACCAGAACAGCGTGCCCAGCATGAAGATCAGCGGCACTTCGAAATACCATGCGGTTGTGTGGGCCAGCGCCCAGTAGCATAGCGTAATCAGGGCAACATCGAAGAAGAGGTAGGCAAAGGACCGGGCCGTGTCCGGCCGGAAACAGCGATCCGGAATCGCGTTTTTCAGGTTCTGTCGGGTGAAGGTCGGGTCCAAGGCGAAGCCTCCGTCAATCTCTGCAAGAAGACCTCGATTTGCTTGACAGGTAATGAAGAGACCTTCCATCCCGATCACGCAGAAAAGACAGCCTGAGACTGAAGCAAAGGTGAGACATGAGCGTTGAGAAGGCATCCGGCCCGTTGGCTGGCGTCAAAGTCGTTGACATGAGTTCGGTCGTCCTCGGGCCGTTTGCGACCCTGATCTTCGGGGACCTTGGCGCAGATGTCGTGAAAATCGAAAGCGGGCAGGCCGGCAAGGGCGGCGACATGATGCGCTATGCCGGCAAGTCTCCGACCGGAGACCTCGGCCCGCTGTTCATGGCGCTGAACCGCAACAAGGCTTCGGTTCAGTTGGACGCCAAGACCGACGAGGGCAAGGCGGCGCTGACGGCCTTGTTGAAGGATGCCGATGTCTTCTTCCACAATGTGCGTATGGCCGGCATGGGGCGGCTGGGTTTTGGCTATGAGGATGTGAAGGCGATCAAGCCGGACATCGTCTATGTCCACTGCGCCGGCTTTGGCGAAGGCGGGCCGTACGAGAAGCGCCAGGCCTATGACGACCTGATCCAGGGTGCGTCAGGGTTTGCTGCGCTGAACGCCATGCGCTCCGGCGGGGCGCCGGAATATGCACCGTCCCTGGTGGCCGACAAGACCGTTGGCCTGTTCGCGGCCTATGCGACGCTGGCCGCGCTCTATCATCGGGAGAAGACGGGGCAGGGGCAGTTCGTGCAGGTGCCGATGCTGGAGGCCTTCACCTTCTTCAACATGGTCGAGAATCTCTACGGCGAGACGTTCGTGCCGCCATCCTATGGCATGGCCTATACACGCTCCATCAATCCCAACCGTAAGCCTTACCCGACCAGGGACGGCTATATCGGACTTGTGCCGTACTCCGACACGCAATGGGCGCAGTTCTTCGAGATTGGCGGCATGTCTGGCGTGTTCGAGGATCCGCGCTTTGCGACCTATCAGGCCCGGACGGAGAACGTCACAGAGCTTTACGCCCTGATCGAACAGGTCGCGGCGACCAAGACGACGGGGGAGTGGCTGGACCTGCTGGATGCGGCAAACATCCCGGCCATGCGCTACAACACGGTCGAAGACGTTCTGGACGATCCGCACATGAAAGCGGTCGACTTCTTCGCAAAGCGCACCCATCCGGATGCCGGCATCTATCGCAGCATGCGCCATCCGGTGCGGTTCTCGGAAACGCCGGCCTCGGTACGCACGGAGCCGCGGCGCCTTGGTGAGGATACGGAGACCGTGCTGCAGAGCCTTGGGCTTTAGGCAGTGGGTTCTAGGCGGTCTTGTCCCCGCCGCCGTGACGGGCAAGCCAGACGCCGGACAGGATCAGCGCGAAGGCGACCATGGCATGCCAGGTCTGGGTTTCACCGAACAGGAAGAAGCCGAGCACGGCGGCCATGACCGGGATGGAATAGCCGGTCAGCGACAGAAAGGTCGCTGAGGTCCGCGCGATCAGCAGCATGTAGAGTGCCTGCGCGATGGCGGAGGGCACGATGCCTAGGCCGACCACGCCGGCCCAGTGGGTCCATTCGGCATTGACCGTGGCCGGGTCCACCGTGAGAGCGAATGGCCAGGTCACAATGGCCGCGACGGTCACAAAGCCCGTGGCGAAGCTGATCGACGGCATGGGCGGTGCGCCGCGGGCCAGCAGGCTGGACAGGGCATAGAAGACGGTTGCCCCGATCAGCATGAGCTGGGCAATCGTGCTCGCCGAATCGAGGCTCTGCAGCGCATCCGGCCCAAACAGGACGGCGACACCGGCAAACCCCGTGATCACGCCCAGCGCCGAGCCGAGGGTCAGGCGTTCGTCCCGGAACAGGACGTGCGCACCGATGGCCACGAAGAGAGGAACAGCAGCGGTATAAAGGGCCGCCAGGCTCGAATTGACGGTCTTCTGGGCCGTCGTGATCAGGAAAAAGGGAAAGGTCGAGCTGGTCAGGCCCATCAGCACGATGGTGCGCCAGCGTGGAATGTCCCTCAGCGGCGGCAGGCGCCGGCCCATGGCCAGCATGATGACCCAGAGCACGGCCGCGCCAATGGTCAGGCGTCCGGCCAGCACCCAGGCGGCCGGCAATCCGGCATCAGGGTTTCCCTTGTCGACGGCGATGCGCGTTAACTGGTAGGCGCCCGCCCACATCAGGCTGAGGAGCACGAACAAGGCCCAGTCGCTGGCCGTCCTCCTGCCGCTCTGAGCTGCCTGCTGCGTCATGTGCCGACGGTCCTCCATCCGGGGAGGGACCCCGGGCTGGCCCGGATAGGCGGGCAGGGCGGGGAAGTCCACGCAAATATTGCACGAAACTTGCACACATGTGGGCACAATTGCCCTTACTCACCGTGAGGTCCGATCACAGAAGCGTTGGCGGCGCCCTGCCGCATCGTCTTCGGGTGGACGACTGGCCCGCGGCGTCGTAAAGGGCGCCCAAAGTTTCCGGTTTTCATCCCTCAAGAGGAGAATCTCTATGACCGTTCGCGTTGCAATCAATGGTTTTGGCCGTATTGGCCGCCTGGTCCTGCGCTCCATCATCGAAAACGACCGCAAGGACATCGAAGTTGCCGCGATCAACGACCTTGGCCCGGTCGCGACTAATGCGCACCTGCTGCGCTTCGACTCCGTTCATGGCCGTTTCCCGGCTGACGTCCAGGTCGATGGCGACAAGATCGTCATCAATGGCAAGCCAATCCTCTGCACCGCAATTCGCGACCCGAAAGACCTGCCGCACCGCGAACTCGACATCGATATCGCGATGGAATGTACCGGCATCTTCGCCGACAAGGAAAAGGCTTCGGCCCACCTTGAAGCAGGCGCCAAGCGCGTGCTCGTCTCGGCTCCGGCCACGAACGCTGACAAGACCATCGTGTTCGGCGTAAACCACGACCTGCTGACCAAGGACGACCTCGTCGTTTCCAACGCATCGTGCACCACGAACTGCCTCTCCCCGGTCGCCAAGGTCCTGCATGACCTGGTCGGCATCGAGAAGGGCATGATGACGACGATCCACTCTTACACGAACGACCAGCCGTCGCTGGACCAGATGCACAAGGACCTCTATCGCGGCCGCGCAGCTGCCGTGTCGATGATCCCGACCTCTACCGGCGCCGCCAAGGCTGTCGGCCTGGTCCTGCCGGAACTGAACGGCAAGTTGGACGGCATCTCGGTCCGCGTGCCGACGCCGAACGTGTCCGTCGTCGACCTGAAGTTCGTGTCCAAGAAGAAGACGACCCCGGAAGAAATCAATGCGGCGATCAAGGCGGCTGCTGACGGCCCGATGAAGGGCGTCCTCGGCTACACCGACCAGCCGAACGTCTCGATCGACTTCGTGCACGATCCGCACTCCTCGATCTTCCACCTCGATCAGACCAAGGTGATGGACGGCAATTTCTGCTCGATCCTGACCTGGTACGATAATGAGTGGGGCTTCTCGACCCGTATGGCGGACACCGCGCTCGCCATGGCGAAACTCATCTAAGCAAGGCAAAGGAGCCCTGTTCGTGTCGACGCCGGGTATTCCGAAGGATTTCTGGAACACTCGCTTCAGTGAACAGGGCTTTGCCTATGGCGAGAGGGCGAGCCGGCTGCTGCTGGCTTTCCGCGACCTGTTGCAGCCAGGCCAGCGCGCGCTTGTCCCCGCCTGCGGGGAAGGGCGCGACGCCGTGTTCCTGGCCGAATGCGGGCTGGACGTGACGGCGGTGGACATGTCTGCCGCCGGTCTCGCCAAGACCGCAGACCTCGCCGCCGCCCGCGGCGTCTCTGTTACCTGCATCGAAGCCGACCTCAGCGAATGGAGCTGGCCGAAAACGGAATATGACGTGATCGCATCCATGTTCCTGCACGTACCATCGCCGTTCCGGCCGACGCTGCACGCTTTCATGCTGGAATCGCTGAAGCCCGGCGGGCACGTCTTCCTGGAAGGTTTCCTTCCGGAACAGCTCGATTACCAGAAATCCCACAATTCCGGCGGTCCGCCCGTGCTCGACATGTTGTTTGCACCTGCCGACATCAGCCTCGATTTCAAGGACGCCGAAGCCGTGTCGTTCATGACCGGTATCGAAACCCTTTCCGAAGGCCCTTACCATTCCGGACCGGCGGCGCTGTTGCGCGCCGTGTTCCGCAAACCGGAGTAACACCCATGTCCGACTTCCGCCGTATCGAAGATGCCGGAGACCTGACCGGCAAGACCGCCCTTGTCCGCGTCGATTTCAATGTTCCGATGGCGGACGGCAAGGTCACTGACGACACGCGCCTGCGCTCTGCGCTGCCGACGGTTGAGGCCCTGCGCGGGAAGGGGGCGAAGGTTGTCCTGCTGGCGCACTTCGGCCGCCCGAAAGGTCAGATCGTTCCAGAGATGAGCCTGAAGCCGATCGCGGCAGCCTTTGCCGACGTGCTGGGCGCGCCGGTTCATTTTGCTGAAAACTGCGGCTTCGGCCCGAAGGCGAAGGCCTTCGTCACCAGCCGAGCCCCGCGTGACGTGATCCTGATGGAGAACACACGCTTCGAGGCTGGCGAGGAAAAGAACGACCCGGCGCTGGCCGAATCCATGGCGGCGTTGGGCGACCTGTTCGTGAACGATGCATTCTCGGCCGCGCACCGCGCCCATGCGTCCACGGAAGGCGTAACGCACTTTATTCCGGCCTATGCCGGCAAGGCGATGGAAACCGAACTCGACGCGCTGGAGAAAGCGCTCGGCACGCCGGAACGCCCGGTGATGGCCGTGGTCGGCGGGGCGAAAGTCTCGACCAAGATCGACCTCCTCAAGAACCTCGTTTCCAAGGTCGACATGCTGGCCATCGGTGGCGGCATGGCGAACACGTTCCTGGCTGCCCAGGGCGTAGATGTCGGCAAGTCGCTCTGCGAGCATGACCTGGCCGATACGGCGCTGACCATCATGAAGAATGCCGAAGAAGCCGGGTGCGAGATCCTGCTACCGCGCGATGTGGTCGTGGCGAAGGAATTCAAGGCGAATGCCGAGCACCGCGCCTGCCGGCCCGATGAGGTTGCCGCTGATGAGATGATCCTCGATGCTGGCATGATGACGGTCATGCATCTCGTTGCCGCCATGGGCCGGGCGAAGACGCTCGTGTGGAACGGGCCGCTCGGCGCGTTCGAACTGACGCCGTTCGACAAGGCGACGGTCGATGCTGCGAAGGCTGCTGCGCTCCGGGCGAAGGAAGGTCAGCTGATCGCTGTTGCAGGCGGTGGTGACACCGTCGCCGCACTGAACCATGCCGGCGTGGCGGCGGACTTCACCTTCGTCTCCACGGCAGGCGGGGCCTTCCTGGAATGGATGGAAGGCAAGCCGCTGCCGGGGGTGGAAGCGCTGAAAGCCTGATCCTTTCCGGCGAAATTTCGCATGGCGGTCCTCTTGAGGCTGAGGACTGCCTGCGGCAAATCGCGCAGGATTCGAACGGATCGGGCAGTTTTTGTGATTTCCAGCGCACAGCCGGAATCCAATTTTGGGTCAGCCCTGTCACCAGCAGGCACCCTATTTCTCGCCATCGACTGGCATAAGGTGCGGAATCGAACGAATTTCACGGTAAACCGGCAGGAATTTTCCAGCGGTTGACGCGGCCAACCGGCACGGTACTTGAACCCAAACTTTGCAAACTAGCACTGTTCACAGGATCCATTCAGAATGACGGTAGTTGAAATGGCAAACGAGACCATGACGAAGCAGGCAGCAGAGAAGGCGGGTTTTATTGCCGCGCTCGACCAGTCTGGCGGTTCCACCCCGAAGGCGCTGCGCCTCTACGGCATCGAAGAAGACGCGTACTCGAACGACGAAGAGATGTTTGGCCTCATCCACGACATGCGGGCCCGCATCATCAAGTCTCCGGCGTTCAATGGCGACAAGGTGATGGGCGCCATCCTGTTCGAGCGCACCATGGACGGCGAAATCGATGGCGTGCCGACCGCTGAATATCTCTGGAAAGAGCGCAGCGTCGTGCCGTTCCTGAAAGTCGACAAGGGCCTCGCCGAAGAAGAAAACGGCGTTCAGGTCATGAAACCGATGCCGGACCTTGACGCCCTGCTGGAGCGCGCCGTCGCCAAGGGTATTTTCGGCACCAAGATGCGTTCGGTCATCAATGCCGCGAATCGGGAAGGCATCGCCGCCGTCGTTGCACAGCAATTCGATGTCGGTCGTCAGATCCTGGGCCACGGCCTGGTTCCGATCATCGAGCCGGAAGTCACGATTTCCATCGCCGACAAGGCAGCAGCGGAAGACATCCTGCTCGCCGAAATCCTGAAGCAGCTGGACGCCCTCGGCGCTGACAAGCAGATCATGCTGAAGCTGACGCTGCCGGAGACGGCAAACCTCTACAAGCCGCTGGTCGACCATCCGCGCGTGATGCGCGTGGTTGCGCTGTCGGGCGGATATTCGCGCGACGAAGCGTGCCGCCGCCTGGCCGAAAACACCGGCATGATCGCCTCTTTCTCGCGCGCCCTGACCGAAGGCCTCTCGGCCCAGCAGAGCGACGCCGAGTTCGACGCGGCGCTTGCCGCATCCATCGACAGCATCTGCGCTGCCTCGATGGCCGGCTGATAACGGGGCCAGGCAGAGGCGGGGTTCCTGCCTCTGGACTTCCCGGTCAACGCAACGCCATATTGCCCGCCATTCCGATGGCGGGCATTTTCGTTCGCGTATCTCATGACCAAAGGGGAAATCATGCCGTTCAAGCCTGGCCTGCTCGCTGCCGTATCCGTTGCCGGACTCCTGCTGCTTTCAGGGTGCGGCGCGCCGCCCGAAGTGCCCGCCAATCCGGACCGCAGCGCCCTGTCTGACCAAGGCCTGGCCATGCTGGACGAACTGGTGCTGGCGCCGGACTCCGCAGAGGCCTTCACGGCGCGTTGCGATGCAGCCCTCGCGCAGGTCGAGAAAATGCTGACAGACCTCGAGACCCGGGACGGACCTGCCGGGGCAGGGGACCTGAAAGACTATGATGCCCTGCTGAACGTCGCTTTTGCGGTCGGTTATGGCGAAGCGTCGATCATTGCCGAGGCCAATCCGGATCCGGCGATCCGGGAAACCGGCGACACCTGCCAGCAGAAAACATCCGACATGACGACCCGGATTTCGCTGTCCCGTCCGGTCTATGACCGGCTCTCCACGATCGATGCCACGAGGCTGGACGACCGGTCCGCCTATCTGCTCGACCGGACGCTCGGTGAATACCGCCGTGCCGGGATCGACAAGGATGAACCGACCCGGGAAAAGGTTCGCAGCCTCAATGCCGAACTGGCCGAACTGTCGACGGAGTTCAACAAGAACCTCCGCGAGATTCAGGGCAGCGTGAAGGTGACGCCGGAAGACCTTATCGGTTTGCCGGAAGACTACATCAGCGCTCACCCGCCGGGCGATGATGGCTTGGTCACGATCACGACGGATTATCCCGACCTCTTTCCTGTTTTTACGTATTCGCCGAATGAAGATCTGCGCAAAGCGATCGCTTCTGAAGCACAGAACCGGGCCTATCCGGAGAACGTGGCGTCGCTACGCGGTATCCTCGAAAAGCGCTACGAACTGGCGACCACGCTCGGCTATGACAATTGGGCGTCCCTGATCACCGAAGACAAGATGACCGGCTCGCCTGAGGTTGCGAGCGACTTCCTGGAAGCAGTAGAGGGCGCTGCCCGCAACGCCGCCGAACTGGAATATGACCGGCTGCTGGCAAAGCAGCAGGAACTGGCCCCGGACGCGGCCAATGTGAACGACTGGAGTCGGAGCTATCTGGCAGAGCTGATCCGTCAATCCGACTATGAGCTCGACTCACAGGAAGTGCGGAAATACTTCGCCTTCAATGATGTGCGTGACGGTATTTTTGCGCTGGTGCAGGATCTTTTCGACGTCGAGATCAAGCCCTGGGACGGCGCGCCGGTCTGGCAGGAAAGCGTCAGCGCCCACGAAATGTACCAGGACGGAAAGCTGATCGGCCGTTTCTTCCTCGACATGCATCCGCGCGATGGCAAGTTCAAGCACGCTGCGGCGTTCCCGATCCGCTTTGGTCCGACCTCGGATGGTGTGCCGGTGGCCGCACTGATGTGTAACTTCCCGGCCGGTGATCACACGACTGGATTGATGGAGCACGGGCAGGTTGAGACTTTCCTGCATGAGTTCGGCCACCTGATCCATGACATGTTCTCCGGCCAGCCGGACTATGCGAACCTGTCCATGGCCAATCTGGAGTGGGACTTCATCGAGGCGCCATCGCAGATGCTGGAGAACTGGGTCTGGGATTATGACACGCTGGCCAAGTTCGCGAAGGACGCGGACGGGAATGTGATCCCGCCGGAACTGGTGGAAAAGATGGTCGCCGCGCGCGACTTCGGCATCGGTGTCGGCACGCTGCGCCAGCTGCTCTACGCCAATGTTTCGCTCGACTATTACAATCGTCCGCCTTCAGAGGTTGATTTCAATGAGATCTGGAACGAGAACCAGTCGAAGCTGAGCCCGTTCGAAACGCTGCCGGAAGCTCACCCATATGCCAGCTTCGGGCATCTCGATGGCTATTCGGCGATCTACTACACCTACCAATGGTCGCTCGCCATTTCGACGGATCTGTTCTCGGAGTTCGAGGCAAACGGACTGCGGGATGGAGCGACGGCCAAGCGCTATCGCGATCTTGTCCTCGCGCCAGGCTCGTCCAAGCCGGCCGCCAAGCTGGTGCATGACTTCCTCGGTCGCGACTGGTCGCCGGAAGCTTATGAAGCCTACCTGCTGAACGCGGCAGAAGCCGAAACGGACGAATAAGGTCCAGGATGAAGTGGCAGGTCGTCTATTCCGGTATTCTGTCGGCCGGGATGAGCGGCCTGGTCGCCCTGATCGTGACGGCCATCAATACCGGTATCGATGCGGGCCTGGCGGCGCGGTGGCTGAGTGCATGGGCACTCGCTTTCCCGGCTGCCTGGTTCGCCGCGATATTCTGGGGCCCGTTCGCCCGCCGGATCGCCCGCTTGTTCGTCCGGCCGCCGGTGGAATGAGCCATGCCGCAGCGGGCCGCTTGCCGCCAGCCCGGAACCGTCGCATCTAGGCGCCATGTCGGAACCTGAATACACCCGCCCTCGCACACGCCTCTACCTGATCACGCCGCCGCGTATCGATGATGTCGACGCGTTTGCTGCGCTGCTGGAAACAGCTTTTTCAGCCGGGGACATCGCCTGCCTCCAGCTGCGCCTGAAGCAGGCGGATGGTAGCATCGATGAAGCGGCCACGCGGGACGTGAGCGCTGCGATGACCGAGATGGCCCAGGCTTATGGCGCCGCCGTCCTGATCAATGACAGCCCACAACTGGCCGTCGAGCTTGGCGCCGATGGCGTGCATGTCGGCTGGGATGATGTTCCGGTGAAAGAAGCCCGCGCGATTGTCGGCAAGGACATGATCGTTGGCGCGACGGCGAAGAACTCGCGCCACGTCGCCATGCAGGCAGGGGAGGCGGGCGCCGACTATGTTGCTTTCGGTGCGTTCTACCCGACCGGGACCAAGGCCGGCACGGTGCCTGCCAGCACCGACCTGCTGGAAATCTGGCAGGAGAGCATGGAAATCCCCTGCGTCGCGATTGGCGGCATTACGGTGGAGAATGCCGCGCCGCTGGTGACGGCCGGTGCTGATTTCATCGCTGTCTCGGCCGGTGTGTGGGACCATCCGGACGGCGCACCAGCGGCCGTGGCAGCCTTCAATGCCCTCTTCGATTCCTTGGCAGCGGATTAACACTCCGGCGCCTTGACCCTTCGGCGACAAAGGCTTACGCCGCCCGCTCTTCCGCAAGAATTGCGACCGGACGCTGTTTCACATGTCAAAGCCTTCTCCCGTTGGATCCGTAATGATCGCTGCCGCCCGCGCCGCCGGGCGTTCCCTGGCGCGTGATTTCGGTGAAGTCGAAAACCTCCAGGTCTCCAAGAAAGGCCCGGCAGACTTTGTCTCCAACGCAGACCACCGGGCTGAAGAGATCATCTTCACGCACCTCTCCAAGGCACGCCCCGGCTATGGTTTCGTGATGGAAGAGCGCGGCATTGTCGAGGGCACGGACAAGTCCAACCGCTTCATTGTCGATCCGCTGGATGGCACGCTGAACTTTCTGCACGGTCAGCCGCATTTTGCCGTCTCCATCGCGCTTGAGCGTGACGGCGAGCTTCTGACCGGTGTCATCTTTGATGTCGCCAAGAACGAGATTTTCTGGGCCGAGACTGGCCGCGGGGCCTGGCTGGACAATCGCAAGCTGCGTGTGGCCGCCCGGCGTGACCTGCACGAGACCGTGATTGCCACCGGCACACCCTGGCACGGAATTCCCGGCGAAACCCATATCAGCTTTGCGCGCGAGATCGCCGCGATGACGCCCGCTACCGCTGGCATTCGCCGTTACGGCTCGGCGTCACTGGACCTTGCGTGGGTTGCTGCCGGGCGGTTTGATGGCTTCTGGGAGCGTGGCTTGAAGCCCTGGGACATCGCAGCTGGCATCGTGCTGGTGCGTGAAGCCGGCGGCATGATCAGCGAGATCGATGGTGGGGACGTGCTGCAGACAGGCTCGATTCTGGCGGCCAATAGCGACCTGCATCCGAAGCTCGAAAAGCAGATCCGCCACGCGGCATCCTTCGGAAAAGCGGCTTCCGTCTGAGCGCTCTTACCAGTGGGTAAAACCAGAATTAATAGATGACGCTCGCGTCACCTATTTCATTCTCCGTAAAAATACGTAGTCTGTGTCTCATGACACAGCCAGATACAGACGTTCTCATCATCGGTGCGGGCCTTTCGGGCATCGGCGCTGCCGTTCACCTCGGCAAGCAATGCCCCGGCAAGACCTATCGAATCTTCGAACAGCGAAGCGCCATGGGCGGGACCTGGGACCTGTTCCGCTATCCCGGCATCCGCTCGGATTCGGACATGCACACACTGGGCTTCAACTTCAAGCCCTGGACCGAGGCCAAGGCGATCGCCGACGGTCCGTCGATCCGGAACTATATCCGCGAAACAGCGGATGAGCACGACATCACCCGGCATATCCAGTTCGACACGAAGATCGTGGCGGCGGACTGGTCCAGCCCAGACCAAGTCTGGCACATCACGGCGAAAGACACCAAAACCGGCAAGCGGACCGAGCTGACCACGCGCTTCCTGTTCATGTGCGGCGGCTACTACAACTATGATGAGGGCTACCGTCCGGAATTCCCGGGTGAGGAAAACTACAAGGGCCAGTTCGTCCATCCCCAGCACTGGCCGGAAGATCTCGACTATTCCGGCAAGAAGGTCGTCATTATCGGGTCCGGCGCAACGGCAATGACGCTGGTGCCTGCCATGACCGACAAGGCCGAACACGTCACCATGCTGCAGCGCTCGCCGACCTATGTCGTCTCGCGCCCAGCCGTGGACAAGTTTGCAAACTTCCTGCGTGCGATCCTGCCGGACAGCTGGGCCTACACACTGATCCGCTGGCGGAATGTTGCCTTCCAGCAATACTTCTTCCGCAAGACCCGGGAAAATCCGGAACAGGCCAAAGAGCGCCTGTTGAAAATGGTGCGCGAGGAGCTGGGCCCCGACTATGACGTCGAGAAGCATTTCACGCCGCATTACAATCCGTGGGAGCAGCGCCTCTGCCTCGTGCCGGATTCGGATCTGTTCAATGCGCTGAAGTCCGGCAAGGCGAGTGTCGAGACCGACCATATCGAGACCTTCACCGGGAAGGGGATCAAACTGAAGTCCGGCAAGGAGCTGGAGGCCGACATCGTGGTGACCGCGACGGGCCTGAACCTCATCTTCATGAACGGTGTCGACGTCTCCCTGGACGGCACGAAGGTCGATCCTGGCAAGCTGCTCAACTACAAGGGCGTCATGCTGTCGAATGTGCCGAACCTGGCTGTCACCTTCGGCTACACCAACGCGTCCTGGACGCTCAAGGCGGACCTGACCAGCGAATATGTCTGCCGTCTGATCACGCTGATGGACCAGAAGGGGGCGACTTCCGCGATGCCTTACCTTTCGGCTTTCCCGAACGAGACCGAGCCTTTTGTGGACTTCTCATCCGGCTATTTCCAGCGGGTGATGGACCAGTTCCCGCGCCAGCATACCGAGGCGCCGTGGAAGCTGCATATGAGCTATTTCACGGACCGGAAGAATTTGCGCGAGCTGCCGATCGAGGATGGCGTGCTGCAGTTCACGACGCCTGCTGACACCGCTTCCGACAAACCAGCCCTCCAGGCGGCGGAATAACCGCCTCTAAACAAAGGCCTGCAGGCTTCCTATCTGTATTCCTGTATGGGGCGTACAGCTAAAGGAGTGTCTGTATGTGGTTGTGGCTATTGTGGTGGTGCGTGGATGATCACATCGCCGAAGCGGTCGGTGCGCCGGGCCTTGGCGAATTGCCGATCTGGGTGCCGCTGATCCTGTCGCTTGCCTTCGCCTTCACGGTAGATGGCAAAGTGAAAAAGTGGAAGCGCAGCTGATGCACTGACCGACAGCAAGCAGCGGGTGGTTCACTCATTTACGATTCGCCAGACAGGGCCTGAATTCAGGATCCGGAGGCGGACATGCGACTGGCAGGTAAAACAGCGATCATCACCGGAGCAAGTTCCGGTATTGGCAAAGCCGCTGCGCTGCGGTTTGCGGAAGAGGGGGCTGTCGTCATCCTCGGCGGCCGCCGGGAAAGTGAACTGGCGGCACTCGCCGACGAGATTTCCTTAAATGGCGGGCAGACTAGCTATGTGGTTGGGGATGTAACGTCTCCAGACCATTTTGCCGCTTTGAGTGACGCCGCCATCCGCACGACCGGGCGATTGGATATTGCTTTCAACAATGCTGGCATCACGGGCGATGGTGCACCGGTTGAGTCTATGAGCCTGGCCAATTGGAACAGCGTGATCGTGACCAATCTGACCAGCGCCTTCCACGCTGCGCAGGCGCAGATCCCATTGATGCGCGCGGCTGGCGACGGTGCGCTGATCTTCACGTCCAGCTTTGTCGGTCACACGATCGGCCTGCCGGGCATGGGCGCTTATGCGGCCAGCAAGGCCGGGCTGATCGGGCTGGTGCAGGTGCTGGCCGTCGAATTGGGGGAGGCGGGTATTCGCGCCAATGCGTTGCTGCCCGGTGGGACACGCACGGGCATGTTGTCTGGCGGGCCAGAGGTGGAGGCTGCGATTGCCGGTCTCCATGCGCTGAAGCGGATCGCCGAGCCGGAAGAGATCGCCAATGCAGCTTTGTTCCTCGCTTCAGACGAGGCCCGCTTCATCACCGGGTCTGCCATGCTGGTCGACGGCGGCAACTCCATTTGCAAGGCCTGAAGGATCAGCCTTCCGCAAACTGTAGTTCGGCGAGGCGGGCATAGAGCCCGCCTTTGGCCACCAGTTCCTCGTGGCTGCCCTCCTCGACGATTCGCCCGTGTTCCATGACGACGATCCGGTCGGCGCGGCGCACGGTTGACAGGCGGTGCGCGATGACAAGCGTCGTGCGGCCTTCGGAAGCATTCTCGATGGCCCGGCGGACAGCGGCCTCGCTCTCGGAGTCGAGCGCGGAGGTGGCTTCGTCCAGCAGGAGGACCGGCGCATCGCGTACCAGCGCGCGGGCAAGCGCGATCCGCTGGCGCTGGCCGCCGGAAAGGCTGCGGCCCTTCTGGCCGAGCGGTGTGGCAAGGCCTTCCTTCTCCGACAGGAAGTCCATCGCCTCTGCCATGCGGGCGGCATGTTCGAACAGTTTTTCGTCCGGGTTGTCCGTACCGAAACCGATATTCTCGGCGGCTGTGCCGGTGAACAGCGCTGATTCCTGCGGCGCATAAGCAAAATTGCGCCGCCAGTCGCGCGGGGTGACCTCTGCCGAGGAGAAGCCATCCAGCGTCACCTGACCGGATTGTGGATCGAACAGGCGCAGGGCGAGGCGGAACACCGTCGTCTTGCCTGCCCCGCTCGGACCGACCAGAGCGACGAATTCGCCGGGCTTCACCGACAGGGAGAAATCTGTCAGCGCGGAGACGGGCTTTCCGTCATTGGTGGCTTCGTCATAGGCGAAGGTCACGTGATCAAAGGCAAGTGCGCCAGTCACCTTTTCCGGCATCGGGCGGGGCAGGGCGGGCGGCGCGATCTCAGGCTCCGCGTTCAGCACTTCGGCCGCGCGGTCTGCGGCGCCGGCGGCCCGCATCACTTCGCCATAGACTTCCGCCAGCATGCCGAAGCCGGACCCGGCATAGAGGGCATAGAGGACCATGGCGGACAGGTCCCCGAAGCTCATCTCGCCCTTGGCAACGGCCCGGGCGCCCAGCCACAGCACGCAGACAAAGCCGCCGAACAGCAGGACGGATACCATGACGATCATCAGGCTGCGCGCCGTGATCCGGCGCATGGCGGCGGCGAAGGTCGCTTCGACCGCCTCGGTGAAATTGGCGAGGCGGCTGTCTTCGCGGCTGTAGGCCTGCACCAGTTCGATGGCGTCCAGCGCCTCGGCGGCTTCGGCGCCGGCGTCTGCAAGACGGGACTGGGCCCGGTTCGACATGGTGCGGATGACCCGGCCAACGCCGACAACGGGCAGCATGGCGACCGGCAGCATGGCCAGCAGGGTCAGGCCCAGCTGCCAGTTTACCACCAGCATCATGGTCAGCGCGCCAAAGGTCGTGATCAGCGTCCGTGTCGCCATCGAGGCGGATGTGCCGAGGAACTGCTCGATCAGCGTGATGTCTGCCGTGAGGCGCGAGACCGCTTCACCGGAGCGCATTTTCGAATGGTAGCGCGGGCCGAGGGTCAGCAGGTGGGCGTAGAGGTCCCGTCGCAGGTCCGCCGCGATCCGCTCTCCGAAACGGGAGACGAAATAGAAGCGCACCGCGCCCAGCACACCTGAAGCGATGGCCGCTGCCGCCACCCAGAAGAAGGACCTGTCGACCAGTTCCAGCAGTTTCTGCGGGTCGCCGCCAGCCTGCCGGCCGCTGTCGGCTGCCTTGCCCAGCAGGATCGGCAGGGTCAGGCTGAGGGCAGCTGCACCGACAAGAAAGACGAGCGCGATCGCCACGGTGCGCCAGTGCCGACCGGCATAGGGCAGCAGCAGTCCCAGCGGCTTCAGGCTGCGCCCTTTGGGGCGGTTGATGGCCTGTCCGCCGCCCGGTTCCGTGGCGCGCCGGTCTATGGTTTCCTGGGATTCCGTGTCGGCCATGGGGAATACCTTTGCAGCACTGTGGAAATCGGGTGCTAGGCCCTCTTGCGAAAGGGGCTATCTTCAGTTACACGCGCCACTTCTGAAAACGGGCAGCAGCCACGCCCGCGCACCCCTACTGGTGAAGCGCGGCGGCCACAAGGCCCGCAGGTAACGGATCACAGAAGGGCGCGAGCCATGAAAAAAGAAGGTCATCCCGACTATCACTTCATCACCGTGGTGATGACGGACGGCACTGAGTACCAGACGCGCTCGACCTACGGCGCTGAAGGTGACCGCCTGGTGCTGGACATCGACTCCAAATCGCACCCGGCCTGGACCGGCGGCGACGGCAAGCTGATGGACCGCGGTGGCCGCGTGTCCCGCTTCAAGGACAAGTTCAAAGGCTTCGTCTAAGCCCGACGCTCCGTTTCACGGATGCAACCCGAATAGCCCCGGCCTGCAAGGCCGGGGTTTTTGTTTTGACCGGTACCTGCCGGGCTTAACCCTCCTTTAAACGGTCGCGCAGAGCCTCTCCCCAAACGCACAGGGAGAGGCCCATGGGACGGAGCGGCCGGCTCAAGGAATGGTTGATCACATTCGTGGTGCTTGCCGGCATCGCGTTCGGCGTGGCGGTCGTTGCACGGGAACCCGTCGAACCGGCCGGCGAGGCCCTGTTCGATACTTCATCCGTTTACTGGTCTGATGGCGAATCCGGACGGCTTGCGGATGGCACCAAATTCCGTCTGCACGGTGTAGACGCGCCTGAGACCGGTCCGCTGGACTGGTTATCCGGGGCAAAATGCGAGCGGGAACGCGAGCTCGGCTATCAGGCAAAGGCCGCGGTGCGCGAGCTGACCCGCGACCAGGTGCTCACCGTTTCCCATGATTACGGGCCGGACCGTTATGGCCGGTTGGTGGTCGACCTGTCGCTGGACGGACAGGATCTTGCCGCCCTCCTGGTCGCCGGTGGCACCCACAAGACCTGGGATTATGACGGCGGCGATGCCAAGCCGGAATGGTGTACGGGGCGTACACAAGGCCCGGTCACCGGATCCTGAACCTGATTGCACCCCTGAAAGGGCCAAATGGCTTGCCCGGCCGGCATCAGGGCACCTAGGCTGCGGCCCGGAACAGATATGACGGAGCTTTCCCGATGAATTACACGCCGAAGCGCTGGATCCGGCTTGGACTGGGCGCCGCCCTGATTGGCACGGCAGGCCTCGCCGCCTGCGGCGGAGAAGGGGGCGAAACCGGTGAAACCGCCATGACCGCGCCGGGTGAGGCCGGATCCTATGGAGAAGGCGGTGAAATGGGCGAAGGTGAGGGGGGTGAAGGCGGGGAAGGCGTTGCGGCGCTTGATCCGGCCCTGTTGCTGCCGGTCGACCAGCGCGCTGCGATGATCTCCAGCGAGGTCACTGTGGCCACAGCGCTCGCCCGGGCAGGGCAGCTGGAAGATGCTGCCGAACACCTCCGCATTGCCTTGGACGAGATCAAGCCAGGCGGCCTGACCCGTCTCGTCGAGCAGGGCTTCGATCCGGACCTGATCGAAACGGCTGAAACCGCGCTTTCCAGTGGCGCGGCGCCGGAAGTCATCGAAGCAAAACTTGGGGCAGTTCAGGCGAATGTTGCGGAACTGCAGGCCAATGCCGGGGGTGACCCGGTCGAACTGGTCGTTTTCCTGATGAAGCGCTGCGAGAATGCCTACCGGGCCGGTGTGTCCTTTTCGAATGAGATCGACGATCCGATCCTTTACCAGAAATCCTATGGCTATGCCGTCGCCGCGCAGGAAGCGGCGGGCCGGATTGAGTCTGCCGATGCCAGCAGCCTTCAGCTGGAACTGAAAATGCTGGTCCTCATGTGGCCGTCTGCAGGGCCGATCGCAGGTGACCTTCCGGCCCCGCCTTCCACTTTCCTGTCACAGGTCAGCCGGATCGGGCTGGAGCTTTCAACGTTCGAGTAGGGCGTCGATAAAGCCGACCGCTTCGAAGGATGCCCAGTCCGCTTCGCCGGCGAGACGGGCGATTTCCGTGCCGTCGGGGCTGTAGAGGATGCTGGTCGGGAAGCCCTGGACGCCGCTGTCATAGACGAGTTCGTACTGTTCCGGCGTCACGATGCGGAACGGAATGTTCGGCGCGCCGAGCTGGCCGAGGCGTTTTTCGGCATAGTCCTTGTCTTCGGCGGCATCGACGCTGATGGCCACAACCTCGAAATCATCCCCGCCACGCGCCTTCTGCAGGGCGCCGAGCGACGGCATTTCCTTTTCGCAGGGCGCACACCAGGTTGCCCAGAAATTCACGAGAATGAGCTTGCCCTTGAACTCGTCCAGCGTGTGGGCTGACCCATCCGCCAGGTAGAAGGGTGCGGTGCCAGCCGGCTCTCCCGAACTGGTGAAATCGAGCTTTTCGAGCGAACCTGTTGCGTACTTCGCAAGCGGGTTTTCATCAGTTTTTCCGATGCCTGCGCTGATCAGCACGTAGACAATTGCGATCACTCCGACCAAGAAGAGGCCGGGAATGGCGTAGCGCCTCATGTTTGCGCCTTCCGTAGGTTTGTTGAAGGGGTATGCCAATGACCAGCGGCAAAGGCCAGACGATGTGGGGAGGACGGTTTGCCGCGACCCCGTCCGACATCATGGAAGAAATCAACGCCTCCCTCGATATTGACCGGCGCATGGCTGAGGAAGACATCGCCGGCAGCCGGGCCCATGCCGACATGCTGGCGGAGATGGGCATTATTTCGTTCGATGACAATGAAGCCATTCAGGCCGGGCTGGATCAGGTGCTGGACGAGCTGCGCGACGGGACGTTCCCGTTCCGGCGCGAGCTGGAAGACATCCACATGAATGTCGAGGCGCGGCTGAAGGAAATCGTCGGCGAACCGGCGGGCCGCCTGCACACGGCCCGGTCCCGGAACGACCAGGTGGTGACCGATTTCCGCCTCTGGACGCGCCGGGCGCTGGATCATTCCGCCCGCCTGATCGGCGGCCTTCAGGGCGCGCTGATCCTTCGCGCGGAAGAGCATGCGGGAACCATCATGCCGGGTTTCACCCATCTTCAGACCGCGCAGCCGGTGACGCTTGGCCATCACCTGCTGGCCTATGTCGAGATGACGTCGCGCGACTGGACCCGCCTGTCGGACTGCGCCAACCGCCTCAATGAATGCCCGCTGGGCGCCGCGGCGCTTGCTGGAACGGGGTTCCAGATCGACCGGGACATGACTGCCGAGGCGCTTGGCTTCGCCCGCCCGATGGCAAATTCCCTCGATGCCGTGTCTGCGCGTGACTTCGCGCTGGAAGCGCTGGCAGCGCTTTCCATCGCAGCAACGCATCTGTCGCGCCTGGCGGAAGAGATCGTGCTTTGGACCAGCGCCCAGTTCGCCTTTGCGCAACTGACCGACGAATGGTCGACCGGTTCCTCCATCATGCCTCAGAAGCGCAACCCTGATGCGGCTGAGCTCGTGCGGGCCAAGGCGGCGCTGATCACCGGCTTCTATGCCGGCCTGCAGGGCGCCGTGAAAGCGCTGCCGCTCGCCTATGCCAAGGACCTGCAGGACGACAAGCGCCTGACGTTCGAAGCCTTTGACACGTTTGATCTCTGCGTGCGCGCCATGACGGGTATGATCGAGACGATGACCTTCAAGCCGGACAACATGCGAGCTGCCGCCGCCAAGGGCTTTTCGACGGCGACTGACCTTGCCGATTGGCTGGTGCGGGAGCTCGGCCTGCCGTTCCGCGAGGCGCACCACGTCACGGGATCGTTGGTTGCCATCGCAGAAGGAAAGGGCGTTGATCTCGCCGACCTGACGCTTGCCGACATGCAAAGCGTTCACAAGGACATTACCGAAGCCGTTTTCGACGTGCTGACGGTTGAAGCATCTGCCTCATCTCGGACATCTTATGGTGGCACAAGCCCTGTTCGTGTCGCCGAACAGGTGGCACAGTGGAAGCAGAGACTTGGACTGGAGTAACCGCCGCATGAAACGCCCCCTGGCCATTGCCGCCCTGATCCTCGGGACCCTGACCCTGCCGGCCTGCGGCCTGACAGGTGATCTGAAGCGCCCGGGCCCGCTATGGGGCGATCCGAACGATGTCGAGGCCGAACTCCCCGAAGGGAACACGTCGACGCTGCCGAAGCTGCCACCCCGCGCGGATGCGGAGGAGGCCGAGACCAGCGGCGATGATGAACTTCTGGGCGGCCCGGAGGACTGATTTCATGAACAAACGTGTTTTGCGGCCGGCCGGGCAATTGCTCACCGGTCTTGCCCTTCTTGGTGCGCTGGGTGCCTGTGTCGCGGCTGATGGGATCCGTGCGGTGAATGCGCCTGGCGCTTACGAGCCGCTTGCCGTGGCTGCCGTGGTCGAGCCGGAAGACGGCCCGCAAGTGAACCAGTGGGGCGGTATCGTGCCGGACGCGAAGCCCGTGACGCCCGTCGATGACGGCGCGCTCGCCGAAGTCGGCAGCTAGGCGGCGTCGATGCACCACTTCGATTACCGGGACGGACGGCTGCACTGCGAAGACGTCGATCTGGCGAAGCTGGCCGACGAGGTGGGCACGCCTTGCTATGTTTACTCGACCGCCACGCTTCAGCGGCATGCCCGGGTGATCGCCTCGGCCTTCGAGGGGCAGGACTGCCTGATCGCCTTTTCGGTGAAGGCCAATTCGAACCTCGCCGTCCTGGCAACGCTGGCGGCGGAAGGCTGCGGGGCCGATGTGGTCAGCGGCGGCGAGCTGCAGCGCGCCCTGCGGGCGGGCATCCCGGCGTCGAAGATCGTATTTTCCGGCGTCGGCAAGACGGCGCGCGAGATGGAACTGGGCCTGCGCGAAGGCATCCACCAGTTCAATGTTGAAAGCGCGGCAGAACTTCGCCTTCTGTCCTATGTCGCGGACGGCATCGGCATTGAGGCACCCATCGCCATCCGTGTGAATCCGGATGTTGCTGCGGGCGGCCACCCGAACATCTCTACCGGCAAGAAGGGCGACAAGTTCGGCGTGCCGTGGACCGAAGCCGAAGACCTTTACGCCGAAGCGGCGACGCTCCCCGGCATCAAGGTCGTTGGCGTCGATGTTCATATCGGCAGCCAGATCGGCGACCTTGTCCCCATGCGGGCCGCGTTCGAGAAGGTGGTGGGCCTTGCCCAGCGCCTGCGCGCCGCCAGGCATGACATTGCCCGCATCGATGTCGGCGGCGGCCTTGGCATTCCCTACAAGCAGGGCGACGAACCGCCCCCGCCATCGGCCTATGCCGCCATGATCGCGGAGGTCAGCGAGGGTCTGGGCGTACAGGTGATTCTGGAGCCCGGCCGGGTCATCGCGGGCAATGCTGGCGTCATGCTGACCACGGCGCTCTATGAGAAAACCGCGCCGGACCGGTCCTTCCTGATCGTCGATGCCGGTATGAACGATCTGATGCGTCCGGCGCTCTATGGCGCCCATCACGATATCCTGCCGCTGAAACAGGCCGCGACGGATGCCCCGGAAAAGACCTATGACGTGGTCGGCCCGATCTGCGAGTCGACCGACAAGTTTGCCGCCGGGCGCGAAATGCCTGCCGTGGCACCGGGCGACCGGCTCGCCTTCATGTCAGCCGGGGCCTATGGCGCTGTGCTGTCTTCGGCCTACAATACACGGCCCCTCGTGCCGGAAGTTCTGGTCAATGGCGACCGGTTCGACATTGTCCGCCGCAGGCCGGATCTTGAGGAAATGCTGCAACTGGAACAGGTGCCGGATTGGCTGAAAAGGACGGACTGAAGACGATCGGGGCAAAAGTCGCGGCCACGCGCCGCCGACTGGGCCTGCTCGCGTTCAGCCGGGCCTTCTGGCCGCTGTTCGTTTTCCTCATCCTGTTCCTGTCCATGGCGCAGGCCGGTGCGTTCGACCAACTGCCCGCCGCCATGGGCGCGGTACTGGCGTTGCTGTTCCTTATTGGCGGCGCGATCTTCCTGCTCCGCGGGGTTCGTCGGTACAGGCCGCCGACGGAAGCCGAGGCGGTTCACCTGCTGGACCGGCAATCGCCGCTGCGCCCGGTCTCATCTCTCACAGACAGGCCGGCAGACCCGTCCCGCGGCGCGCAGGCGCTCTGGGTACGTCACCGCAACCGGGTGCTGAAGGCTGCGCAAGAGCTGAAACTGCCAAACCTGTCGGCCGAGTGGCGCGCGCTCGACCCGTTCCGCCTGCGCTATCTGCTGCCGGCCGCGCTGGTCGGCATTGCCGTCCTGGCGGCGGGGGAGGGCCCGGGCCGCCTGTTGAGAGCGCTGAACCCGGATTATGGCGCGCTCGTCGGGGCAGACGACATGATCGTGGAAGCCTGGGTCATCCCGCCGGACCATACGGGCCGCGCACCGGTGTTTCTGAAGCCGGGCCTCAACGATGTCCGTGTCCCGCGCGGGTCAGAGATCACGCTGCGCACCGAAGCACCGACCGCGCCGCGTCTCATCTTGAAGGGACGCCATAAAAGTTCGAAGAAATTTGCCGCCACGCCGGACGGGGCATGGGAAGCCAAGGCAACGCTGCAGGAAGACGCCCGCGTCTCCGTGCGTTGGTGGGGCGAGCGGGCCGCCTGGCGCCTGCTGGCATCGCCGGACGATCCGCCCACGGTAGAATTTGTGTCCATTCCCACCTATGGCCGTCTCGACCGGACGGAGTTTGCCTGGATCGCGAACGACGATTACGGCGTCGTGAAAGCGGAGCTCGCGATCCGCCTTAAGGATCCGCATCCGGCTGCCCCCGACGAAGAAGATCGTGTGGCGATCCCGCTGGCCGCGCCAAGCATGCAGGAAATCAAGGATACGACCCAGATCGATCTGACTCGCCACCGCTGGGCCGGGCTTCCGGTGGAGGTCCATCTCGTCGTGACGGATGCCTCCGGACAGGAAGGGGTGAGCGAGACCGTGTCTTTCATTCTGCCGGAAAAGCTGTTCCTCGATCCCTTCGCCCGTGTGGCACAGGAAGTGCGCGTCACCGTGCTCCGGGAACCGAGGGATTATCAGGCACAGAAGAAGAACCTGCTCGCTCTCAAACAGGACGCGATCAATACCGAGGCCGCCAACCGGCTGAACATGGCTCCGCCGGACATCCAGAAAGCGGCCCTGATGCTCGATTCCATCACGATGATGGGCGAACGCTATATTCCGAATCAGGCCTATTACCTGACCTTCAAGACAGCCGAAGGCATGCTGGAAACTGCAGGCTCAAAGGAAGAAGCCGGGGCGGTTGACCCGCTGCTCTGGTCGCTGGCGCTGAAGGCGGAATATGGCAGCGCTGCCGATGCGCTGCGCCGGCTGGAAGCGGCTCGCCGGGCGCTGGAGCAGGCCTTGCGGGATGGCGCCTCCGAGGAAGAAATCCGCCGCCGCATGGAAGCTTTCCGCGACGCAGCCAATGAATACCTCGCCGCAAAGATGGCAGAGGCCATCGCCAATGGCGGTGAGATGCCGGACGCAAATCAGGATGGCATGGCCATGGGCGGTGGTCAGAGTCTTGGCGGGCAGGATTTCGAGGACATGCTGAACGCCTTGCAGGACCTGACCGATACCGGCGCGACCGAACAGGCGCGGCAATTGCTGTCCGACATCACCAACATGCTGCAGAACCTTGAGTTCCAGCGCGGACAGGGCGGCAGCGGCATGGCCGGCATGCCGGGGTCTCAGTCGGAAGGCGAAGAACAGGAAGACTTGCCGCCGGAAGAGCAGGAGATGACAGATGCCATGCGGCGCCTGTCCGAGATCCTGCGCGAACAACGCCAGCTGAATGATGACACGCTGGCCCAGCAGCGCGGCGAAATGCCGTCAGGGCAGCAGGGCCAGTCAGGGCAGGAGTCCGGACAGGACTCCGGCCAGCAGCAAGGCGGCCAACAAGGTCAGCAACCCGGCCAACAACCCGGGCAGGGCGGCCAGGGCGAAGCCGGGAATCCGTCCGAAGGAGATGGCGCGCAGGGTGGTGACCGCCCCGGTGGCGAGCGTCCGGGCACGAACAGTTTTGCCGGCACGGATGAAGGCGCGCCCCCGCAGGGCGGCGGCACGCTGGCTGAACGCCAGGCCCGCCTCGGAGAATTGGTGGAGCAATTCGCTCGCGAACGCGGCCTCGGGGAGGGGGCGGGTCAGGAAGATGCGCTGAGCGGCGCGATCGATCCGCAAGCCCTCGCCGATATCCGTGAAGCCCTGCGCGGCGCAGAAGGCAATCTTGCCCGCGGCAATGAAAGTGCCGCGTCGAATGACCAGGAGCGCGCGACGCAAGGCCTGTCGGAGCTGAACCGCAATCTCGCTGCCATGCTGGACGAAATGCAGCGCGAGCGGACAAATCAGGGGCAGGCCACCAATGACCCGTTCGGGCGCCAGACAGGCGGCATGGGCAATAGCGGCGAAAATGTCCGCGTGCCGGAAGAGGCCGAGCGCCAGCGTGCCAAGGACATCCTGGAAGAACTGCGCCGCCGGTACAATGAAAGCGACGACGAAGAAGAACGCGAATATCTCCGCCGCCTGCTAGATCGCTTCTAGGGGAGCTCGGGATGGAGGCGGAAAAACACAAGCCTCAAAAACGGCGCCGCCGGGCAAACTTTCTGCCACTCATGCTCGTGCTGGCGGCATTCGCGGCGGCGATCTTTGCCATCCATGCGCGGCTCGATCATCTGTCGATGCATCTGATCTATGCCCGGTTCTCCGCGCTGTCGCCGTTGGCCGTGTTTGTTGCACTGGGTGGCATGCTGGCGAGTTATGCCGCCGCTACACTGCGCGATAGTCTGACGCTTCGCCATCTGGGCCTTGCGCGGCCATGGCGCGACATGGCGTTTATCTCCTTTACGGCGCAGGCTGTCGGCAACTCCCTCGGTGAGGTGGAACTGACCGGCGGGACCGTCCGTTCCCGGATCTATGGCGGGCTTGGCCTGTCGGACGATGAGAGCCAGGCGGTGTCCCGCATGACGCGGATCAGCCTGACCGTCGGCGCGCTCCTGCTCAGCGGGTTCGGCCTTGTGTTCGAGTCGGCTGCTTTTCCGGTCCATTTCGGTATTCCGGACCGGGCTGCCATTGCCATTGGATGTATGCTGCTGGCGCTGGTTGTCTGGCATATCGGCAATGCCAGCCTGTTGGTACCGGGTGGGATGTCTGGCGTGTCGGCGCGTGTCGGGGTCAGCCTTGTTGACTGGATGGCTGCGAGCCTTGTCCTCTTTGCCCTTCTGCCGGCGGAGACGGCCATAGGTTTTGCCGCTTTCGTGCCGGTCTTCGCGCTCGCCTGCCTGGTGGGCGGGATGAGCGGCCTGCCGGGCGGAATCGGCGTCTTCGAGGCGGTAATCCTGTTGCTCGTCCCGGCGAGCCCTGTCGAAGGCCTTGTTGCAAGCCTGATTGCGTTCCGGGCGATCTATTACCTCGCACCGCTGGTGATCGCTGCCGCAGGGATGAGCCGCCGCCTGCTGCGACGCCACGGAGCCGCCCTTCAGGGGGTTGGCCGGGGGGCAGGGGATGTCGCGACCCTGTTTGCGCCGGTCGTGTTCGGCCTGCTTGCGTTCGCGAGCGGCGCCTACATGCTGATCGCCGCGATGACACCCGCACTGCCGGCGCCGCTGAGGGCGGCAGCGCATTTCCTGCCTTTGCCGCTGATAGAGCTGTCGCATTTCCTCGCGTCGATTGTCGGGCTGTTCCTGCTGATTGTGGCGAATGGCCTGGCGCGGCGGCTCAGCCATGCCTGGATGGTGGCGATGGGGTTACTGGCCGCCGGGATCACGCTGACCCTGACCAAAGGCGCAGGCCTTGGCGAAGCTGCGCCGCTGTTCGTCGTGCTGGCTGTGCTCGGTGTGTCGCGCCCGGCCTTCTACCGGGCGACGCCGCTGATGGCGACGCGGCTGACGCCCGTCATGGCGCTCGCTATTCTCGCAACATTGGGCGCGGTGATCTGGCTGGGCTTTTTCTCCTACGAACATGTCGATTACCGGAACGAACTCTGGTGGCAGGTGGCGCTGCAGGGCGGCACGTCGCGCTTCCTGCGCGCCGCTGCGGGCGTCAGCGTGCTCACCTTCCTGTTCCTCGCCTGGAACTGGCTGCGTCCGCTGCACGCCCCGGCGGAGGAGGCGCCGCCGCTCAGCGAGATCCGCGAGATCATCGCCGCCGCCGACACGGCTCGGCCTGATGCAGCGCTCGCCCTCAGCGGCGACAAACGGTTCCACTTCAGCCCTTCGCGGCGGTCTTTCATCATGTTCGGCTTGCGCGGGTCGAGCTGGATTGCGATGGGACAGCCTGTTGGGCTGGCTGAAGAAATCCCGTCACTTGTCTGGTCCTTCCGGGAAGCCGCCGATGCCGCCGGGGCTGGCATTGTGTTTTATGGCGTGGGGCGGGACTTCCTGCCGCTCGCGGTCGAACTTGGCCTGTCGGTCCAGAAGATCGGGGAGACGGCGATTGTGCCGCTCACGGAATTCTCTCTGGAAGGGTCTGACAGGTCGCGGATGCGGCAGGTCTACAATCGCGCAGGCCGCGACGGGTTGAGCTTCGAGGTCCTCGGCCCGGAAGACGTGCCTGCGCAGCTGGACCGCCTGCACAAGATTTCTGATGACTGGCTGGATGTCCATGGCGGCGCGGAGAAGGGCTTTTCGCTCGGCCGGTTCGATCCGGACTATATCGCAAAATTTCCCATTGCTGTGGCGCGCCTGAATGGAGAGATCGTGGCCTTCGCCAATCTCTGGCCGGGGGCCGGCAAGCAGGAGATCGCGATCGACCTGATGCGGTTCTCAACTGATGCGCCACGCGCGGTGATGGACTATCTCTTCGTCTCCACCATGCTCTGGGCAAAGGAGGCGGGGTATCAGCGTTTCGACCTCGGCATGGCGCCGCTGGCGGGGCTGGAGGCGCACCGGCTGGCCCCGGCGATGACGCGCCTCGGCGCTTTCCTGTTCGAGCACGCCAATGCCGTCTACGGCTTCGAGGGCTTGAGGGCCTACAAGGACAAATTCCATCCTGTCTGGGAGCCGCTTTACCTCGCAGCCCCGAATGCGCGGGCCCTGCCGGGCGCGCTCGCCGATGTCGGCATCCTGACGAGCGGCGGCCTGACCCGGATATTCCACAAGTAACACCCTTGCACGCCGGCCGCGTGTCTGCCTTGATGCGCGCAAAACAGGGAGACATTCATGCCACGCTGGGAATACACCAAAGGGCTGAAGGATATCGGCAACGGGCTTTACGCATGGCTTCAGCCGGACGGCGGATGGGGCTGGTCGAATGCCGGCCTGATTGTGGACGGAGACCAGTCGCTGCTGGTCGACACGCTGTTCGACATGCACCTGACCCGCGACATGCTGGACGCCATGGCGGATGCGTCGGGGGTCCGTGCCGAAGAGATCGGCACGATTGTGAACACGCATGCCAATGGCGATCACTGTCACGGCAATGGCTGTTGTCCGCATGCGGAGATCATCGCCTCTGAGGCCAGCGCAAAGGAAATGTCTGAAATCCCGCCGGATGCCCTGGCTACGTTCAAGAAAATGGGTGGCCAGCTCGGCCCGGGTGGCGCTTATTTCGCCGATATCTTTGCGCCTTTCGATTTTGACGCTGTGGAAGAACGCCTGCCAACCCAGACATTCACCGGCCGGATGGACCTGACCATCGGTGACAAGGCCGTCGAGCTGATCGAGGTCGGCCCGGCGCATACCGGCGGCGATGTGATCGTCCATGTGCCGCAAGACCGGACGGTCTTTACCGGCGATATCCTCTTCATCGATGGCACGCCCCTCATGTGGGCCGGGCCGGTGAAGAACTGGATCAATGCCTGCGACAAGATCATCGGTATGGAAGCCGACGTCATCGTGCCGGGGCATGGTCCGGTCACGGACAAGGCAGGCGTCCGGCGCGTTGCCGACTACCTTGCCTATATCGATACCGAGGCACGCAAGCGCTACGATGCAGGCCTCAGCGTGCGGGAGGCCGCGCTCGACATTGCGCTCGGCGATTATGCCAATTGGGGTGATGCCGAACGGATCGCGGTCAATGTCGACAGTCTCTACCGCGAATATCGCGGCGACGGGCAGGTCACACCGGTGATCGAACTGTTCGCCCTGATGGCGGAAGCCCGGGACGCGATGCGGAAATAGACCTTACCTGTTGGCGCCGGGCACCCATTTGATGTCGTCGGCACCGTTCGAATTAGCGGCGCGGGCGGCGACGAACAGCCAGTCGGACAGGCGGTTGATGAAGGCGAGCGCCTCGGGGCTCACCGGCTCGTTCTCCATGCCGGAGAGTTCCGCGATCTTCCGCTCCGCCGTCCGGCAGAGCGTGCGGGCCACATGCAACTGCGCGGCCAGTGGTGAACCGCCCGGCAGGATGAAGCTGTCGAGCGGAGGGATGCGCGCATTCATCGCGTCGATCTCTTGCTCCAGCCGCTTCACCTGCGATTCCACGATCCGCAGCGGCGTCCATTCCAGCACACGGCCTCGGTCAGGCGTGGCGAGGTCTGCGCCAAGGTCGAAAAGATCATTCTGTATACGGCGAATGGCGGTCAGCATTTCGTCGTCGGCATGCAGGGCAGCAACGCCGAGCGCGGAATTCACCTCGTCAACGCTGCCATAGGAGGCAACGCGGGGATGCCATTTGTCCACCTGTTCGCCGGTCGATAGACGAGTCTGCCCCTTGTCGCCGGTGCGTGTGTAGATCTTGTCGAGTTTGACCATGGGGTCTCCTCAGGAATGTCAGAAATGAATGGCGCCGGCCATGAAGCCAATGACCACCAGAAGGGCGATAACGACGGCCTGAATGAAGATACGCATCCGCATCAGCTTGTTGGAGCGGCTTGGCTGGTTCTCGTCGGTGCGCGCAAGGTTTGCGATGCCAAGGCCCAGTACGACCAGAAGGGCGGCCATCGCGCCGTAGAAGAGAATGGTAATCAGCATTTGCATGTCGTGTCGCCTTTCCGGCCTTGTATCCCTTCTAACATAGGCTGGCGAGGCAGCGGTGACAGGCGCGAAAGCGTCGCGGCCTGCTTGATCGATGTCAGCCGCCAGATTCCAGCCGGGCGGCCAGCGCCTCGATCCGCTCGGACACGGCAGCCATCGCCTCGGCCGCCTTCTGTTCTGCGGCAGGGGAGGACCCGCCCGCCTGACGGGCGGCATCCAGCTCGTCCAGCAGGGCCAGCGCTGTAATGAGCAGCAGACGGTCTTCGCCAATGTCGCCGACCGCGCTCGCAATATGCTTCACCCGTGCATCCAGCTGCTGGGAGAGCGCGACAATTCGCGCTTCCTGGCCGGGTGCACAGGCGATGGAATAGTTCCGGCCGCGCAGGGTGATGTCGGCTTTGGCCATGTCTCAGGCCTCCTTGCCGAGGGCGGCGCGCACTTCCTCGATGGCGGCGCCGAGCGCGGTACTTGCCTCGTCGGCCAGCGCCTGCAATTCGGTCTCACGGGCGAGGGACGCGTCCAGTTCTTCGGCCAGCCTTTCCCGGTCCGAGACGAGGGCTGCCATCTCTGCGGCGACCACGTCGGGATCGCCAGCGCGTGCCAGCAGGCTGTCCACGGCCCCCTCCAGGCGCCGGATGGCCGCATCGAGGCGGCGTGATTCGCGGTCGATGTCGCTCATGTTTCAAAGGCTTAAACTCAATACGAAGCTACGCCAAGCGGCTTGACGTAGCTTCGGGAGTCTGGCCTAGCACACTTCCGGAGCGACTGAGGGAGATCAGCAGAATGGCTGTAACCAACCGGGACATGGCAAATGCCGTTCGTGCCCTATCCATGGATGCGGTGGAAGCCGCGAAATCGGGCCATGTCGGCCTGCCGCTGGGCATGGCGGATGCAGCCACAGTGCTGTTCCGTAAATTCCTGAAATTCGACCCGGCAGACCCAGCCTGGGCAGACCGCGACCGGTTCGTCCTGTCGGCTGGCCACGGCTCTATGCTGATCTATTCGCTGCTGCACCTGACGGGCTACAAGTCTGTTTCGCGTGACGATATCCGCAACTTCCGCCAGCTCGGCGCGACGACCCCCGGCCACCCTGAGAACTTCCACACGGCCGGCGTCGAGACCACGACCGGCCCGCTGGGGCAGGGCATCGCCACCGCCGTCGGCATGGCCATGGCAGAGCGTCACCTGAACGCCCGCTTCGGTGACGATCTCGTTGATCACCATACTTATGTCATCGCCGGCGACGGCTGCCTCATGGAAGGCGTCAGCCAGGAAGCGATCACGCTGGCCGGGCATCTGAAGTTGAACAAGTTGATCGTTCTCTTCGATGACAATTCGGTCACCATCGATGGCGGCACGGATCTTTCCGACAATACAGACCAGTGCGCCCGTTTCGAAGCCTCCGGCTGGGTCACGAAGAAAGTCGACGGCCATGACGAGAAGTCGGTCGAGGCCGCGCTGACCTGGGCGAAGAAACAGAAGAAGCCGGTCATGCTCGCCGTAAAGACGATCATCGGCTACGGCGCCCCGAAAATCGCCGGCACCGGCAAGGCCCATGGCGGCCCTTACGGCGCTGAAGAGATCGCCGGCATCCGCGAAAACATTGGCTGGAAGTACCCGCCCTTCGAAGTGCCGGCGTCCATAGAGAAGGCCTGGCTGAAAGCTGGCGAGCGCTCGAAGAAGGAACACGAAGCCTGGAAAAAGCGCCTCGCCGGGTCTGAGCACAAAGGCGAGTTCAACGCCGCGATGACCGGCCGCCTGCCGAAGAACATCGCCAAGGCGATCATCAAGCACAAGAAGGCTGTCGCCGAGGGCGGCGAGAAGAAAGCCACCCGCCAGTGGAGCGGCGCGGCGCTGGAAGTGCTGACGCACCTCGTTCCGGAAATGGTCGGCGGGTCTGCGGACCTCACCGGCTCCAACAACACCAAAACCAGCCATACCGAGCCGATGACGCCGAAGAACTGGGCTGGCCGTTACGTCCATTATGGTGTGCGCGAGCATGGCATGGCCGCGGCGATGAACGGGATGGCGCTGCATGGCGGCATCCTGCCTTATTCCGGCACCTTCCTGGTGTTCGCGGACTATTCGCGCGGCGCGATCCGCCTCGGCGCCCTGATGGGTACGCGCGTTGTGCATGTCATGACGCACGATTCCATCGGCCTCGGTGAAGACGGCCCGACCCACCAGCCGGTGGAGCATGTCGCCTCCCTCCGCGCGATGCCGAACATGCTGGTCTTTCGTCCGGCCGACGGCGTGGAAACGGCCGAGTGCTGGGAACTGGCCATCGCCAATGAGACCGGCCCGTCCACCATGGCGCTGACGCGTCAGGGCGTTGCCCCGGCCCGTACCACGCATACGGACGAAAACCTCTCCGCCAAGGGCGCTTACGTCCTGTCCGACTGCAAGGGCAAGGCACAGGCAACGATCCTGGCGACGGGCTCTGAAGTCGAGATCGCGCTTGCGGCCCAGGCTCAGCTGGCCGAAGAAGGTATCGCGACGCGCGTCGTGTCCTGTCCGTGCTTTGAGCTCTTCGAGCAGCAGCACGGCAATTACAGGAAGTCCGTCCTCGGCACCGCGCCACGCGTGGCCGTCGAAGCCGGCGTCCGCTTCGGCTGGGACCGCTGGATCGGCGAGGATGGCGGCTTTGTCGGCATGACCGGCTTCGGCGCCTCCGCGCCTTACACCGATCTCTACAAGAAGTTCGGCATCACACCGCAGGCGGTTGTGGCCGAAGTGAAGAAACGGATCGCCTAAACAGTTTTAGCGGCCGGTATAATTCGCCCTCGGACGGATGAGCCGGCCGCTTGCCTGTTGTTCGATTGCATGCGCGATCCAGCCCGCCATGCGCCCGCTGGCGAAGATCAGGAAGGGCGCATCTTCCGGCAGGTCCAGCTGTACCGATAGCGCTGCCAATGCCATGTCGACATTTGCCGCATAGCCGCTCGCGGCTTCAGCGGCCTTGATGGCGCGCTTCAGGGCAGGGGCCGGTTTCATCCAGCGGATCAATGCGGCGGCGCGCGGGTCGCCTGCGGGGTAAAGCGTATGCCCCACCGCCGGGATACGCTCCCCCCGAGCCGCAATGCCGGAAAGCGCTGTCTGCGGCCTGTCCTCCATCGCAAGCTTCAGATAGGCGAGCGCCCGGGCGGATGCTTCGCCATGCAGCGGCCCGGTCAGCGTTGCGCAGCCCGCCAGCGCACACGCGGCCAGCGGCGCCCCGGTCGAGGCGGCCACCCGCGCCGCGAAGGTCGACGGGTTCAGTTCATGATCTGCCACCAGGACCAGCGCACGCCGCAACAAATCCGTCCCGCCGGGTGTGAGGCCCCAGTGCCGGCCAAGCCGCTGATGATAGAAGCCGCGTCCGCCTGTGCCCGTCACGGCCGTGCAGACGCCTGCCAGCAATTGTGCGCCATCCTCTGACAGCGCCGCACTGCCGCGCCCGAAGCTTGGCGGATCCTGCGCGGCCCGGTCGGCCAGATAGGCAAGCAGGCGCGCCTTGCCGGTCTCGCCCGGTGCCATATTCCCGGTGCCCGAACGGCTGGGGGAGGGGGCACTTGCCTGCCAAAGAAGGGCTGCGACCTCTTCCAGCGTGGCGTCCGCGGCGAGCCTCACGGCATCTTTACCGCGATAAATCAGCTTGCCGTCCCGCACTGTGGTGATCGCGGTTTCCATCACCGGGTCGCCCCAGGAAATGGCGGCGCTGGCGATGGCTTGCCGGCCCCGTCCGCTACGCCGGCGCTTCACCAGGCCTGCAATATCTGCGGCGGAGTAGACGCTTGCGCGCGGGTCGTTCTCGTACGGCCTGGAGGCAATCAGCCCCCGGCTCACATAGGCGTACAGCGTCTGGGGTTTCACCCCCAGGGCTTCGAGTGCGTCTTCGCGTCCAATCCAGCTCATATATTGATTATATTGATCAAGATTGACGAACGCTAGCCCCGGCGCGACATGAACGTCAAATTTGTAGAAGGAGATCTCTGATGGATTCCGGATTGGAAAATGTTGTCGCCGCTGAAACCATCCTGTCGGATGTGGACGGTCAGAATGGCCGCCTCGTCATTCGCGGCTGGCCGGTGCAGCTGCTTGCCGCCTCGATGGCGTATGAAGATGCCGCCCACCTCCTGTGGCAAGACTTCTTCGAGGACCTGCCGGGTGTGCCGGAACTGGGCGCCCGGCTTGGGGCGGCCCGCGTGGAAGCCTTCGACCTTGTTGCGAAGATCCCGGACGGGCTCGACATCATCCGCTTCCTGCGCACCGGCTGGTCATTGCTGGAAGACGACGAAAGCCTGGATTCCGCCATCCGCCTCGCCGCTGCCGGGCCGGTTTTCACCGCCGCTGCCGTGCGCCGCGAACGCGGGCAGGCGCCGATTGCGCCGGATGCGGACCTGTCCCAATCGGCTGACTTCCTGAAGATGATCACCGGCAAGCTGCCGGATGAATCCGAGGCCCGCGCGCTCGATGCCTATCTGGTCACCGTTTGCGACCATGGCCTCAACGCCTCCACTTTTGCGGCGCGCGTCGTGGCCTCCACGCGGGCCGGGCTGGGCTCTGCCGCGATGGGCGGCATCTCTGCCCTGAAAGGCCCGCTGCATGGGGGCGCGCCGGGGCCGGTGCTCGACATGCTGGACGAGATCGGCATTCCGGAGAATGCGGAAAGCTGGATCGACGCCGCGCTTGCCCGGGGTGACCGGCTCATGGGCTTCGGGCACCGGGTCTACCGTGTGCGCGATCCCCGCGCCGGTGCCCTGAAGGCCGCCGTTGCGCGCCTGCCGGGCACATCGGGCCGGATCGCCTTTGCCGACCATATCGAAAAGGCAGTCCTCGGACGGTTGGCGAAGAAATATCCGAACCGGACGCTGGAGACGAATGTGGAGTTCTCGACCGCGCTCCTGCTTGAGGCGCTCCAGATTCCGCGCGAAGCGTTCACGGCCACTTTCGCCTGCGGCCGCATCCTTGGCTGGACGGCCCACGCCCGCGAACAGATCGCCGAAGGCCGCCTCGTGCGCCCTCGCTCCGTCTATACCGGGCCGGTACCCGAAATGGCGTAGGATCAGTCTCCACAGGAGGCCGGTTCGTCGAAGTACTGGTATCGGGACGTCTGGTAAGCCCGGTCATCCAGCATCTGCTTCATGCGGGGGTGATCGGGGGACGCCAGGGCTTCAAATCTGACGTAGTCCTCAACGGCGCAATAGGGGCTCGCAAAAGGGCCATCATTGACATAGATACCGCGGATCAGGCCGCGCATCAGATAGGTCTCGGCGCGGTCGTCCTGCCTCAGATCGTCCCGCGCAAGAAGTTCGGCGAATGCCGCCTCACGCGTGCTGTATTCATCCGCCTTGTAGGCGCTGTTCACCAGTTGCTTGAACTGTTCGTAAGGAAGATAAGTAGGTTCAGGTGTGGTTGCCGGCGGGGGCGCCGGCTCGCTGGCACAAGCGGCCAGAAGGGCAGCGGTGGCTGCGGCCAGGATGAATTTTTGCATGGTCATGTTTTCCCCCTCGAACAGATTCTCTGCGCTCAATCTATACAGCCGGGTGGGGGCTGACAATTGGACGGGCGGCTGGCCGGGACGTTGGAATGAAGGCCCGCTCTCCCACACCGCTCCGGTGTCATCCCGGACCTTGAGGCGCAAATATCCGGGAGCCAGATGCGGTGTGGCCGTTGCAGGACCGGACCCCTGATAAGCCCTGCGCGTTTGCCGGGATAACTCGTGGAGAAGGCGCTCTATCCCACAGGCTCACGCGGGGGCCATCCTCCCGCCCATGCATCCTGATTGCCAATGCTTCTTCAATCATGTCTGGCCGGTGTTCTGGTCATAGCTGGTCTGGAACCTGCTGCGTGTGGTCCGCTGGCACATGCGCACTTGGCGGGATGCGCTGATGGCGACCGACTGTTTTGGCAATATCGAGCTCACCTATGTGGCCGATGCCCCGCCGCCCGATACTCCCTACACATATAAAGCCCCGCGCCTTGCGGCGTGGGAGCATCCTGCCCTTCGCAGTGATGTGCCCGCCTGCGTGGGCGCGCAGTCCGGCATGATCATGGGCTGCGCGTGCGTGGTCCGCCCTGGCCGAGCCCTCTTCCGAATTCAGTTCCTCGCACCGGAGGGCCTCCGCCATGCCGGGCAAATGTGCTGGGAGAAACCTTGCCGCATGAGCCATCCCGGCGCAGTGTTCAAAAAAAGGGAGGACACCATGACCTATGAAACGGTCTACACGATCATCAATCTCGCGGTCTTGCCGGCCTGGCTTTTGCTCGCACTGGCACCGGGCGCCGCCGTCACGCGCCTTGTCGTGCATTCGGGGCTCTATCCGTTGGTGCTCGGCATTTTCTATATTGTGACCCTGACAATGAACATGTTTCTCGGCATGGGCGCCGAAGGTGGCAGCTTCAACACGGCGGCGGGCGTCTCTCAGCTGTTTTCCCATCCGCTCGGCATTCTTGTCGGCTGGTCGCATTATCTGGTCTTCGACTTGTTCGTCGGGGCTTGGGAAGCGCGCGATGCACGGCGCCGGGGCGTGCCGCACTGGATGGTCGTGCCCAGCCTGTTCTTCACGCTGATGTTCGGGCCGGTCGGCCTGTTGCTCTATCTCATCCTGCGGCGGGTCAGCGGCAAGGGCGTCTGGAGCCTTGCCGAAGACTAGGCTTTGTTGTCCTTGTTGGCCTGCCGGAACAGGTCCAGCTGCCGCGGATCGACATAGCGCCGGCGCGACGGCTTGGTGCGGCCGCGGCGGAAATAGAGATCGTCGGTATGGTCTGCCGGTTCGGCGGCCTTGGTCTCTTCTTTTTTGGAGGGCTTGGCCGGCGCCTCCTTCGCCTGGCCGGGCGCGGCCAGTTTCCACCAGGTGACGGCAACGACCGGGTTGCCCTTGTCGTCCTCATAGCGCTGCAAATGACCATGGGCGAGCGCATCGGAGGGCGCGAACATCGCCTCGGCGGCTTCGTTGGAAACCGTTAGCCAGTCGGTCGCGAGTTCAGCGACGATCAGCTCGCCGTCCAGCGTTTTCGCCAGCGCTTCAGCTTCGGCCAGCGTGCGCGCGGCCGGGGCCACCTTGGACAAGGCGGCGTCGAGGGTTTTTCCAAGGGGATAAGCGTGGCTCATAGGCCGCTGGAAGTAAGCGCTGCTTCGCTCGCCGTCCAGCCTGCATCCGCCGCTGCAGAAAGCCGCATCGCCGCAAGGCGGGCAAGGCGAAGGGTCACAGCCTTGCGCCGGGCAGGGGAGAGCTTGTCCGTCGGGGCCTCCCGAATGACCGCCGCCCCGAAGGCATCGGCTACGATCAGGCCCGCCTCTTCGGGGATCAGCGCCTGGGGAAAGTCATGATCGACGGCGAACCAGAACCGGTCGCAGAAGGGCATGTATTCCGGCCATTTAGCATCGGACTGGAAATCCGGCACGCCGGATTTGATCTCCACGATCCAGATCTCGCCGCCCGGGCCAATGGCGGCAATGTCCGCCCGACGATTGTTGGCGAGGGTCATTTCCTGGATGCCGCAGAGGCTCAGATCCGCCAGCAGACGCAGCGATCCGCGGGCAATCGCGGCCGCGCGGGCAAGGTCTTCGGTCGTGTCGGCGCCGTCGGGCATGCGAGTCGTGTTCCGGTATTGTTCTGGCCACACTAGTCCCGCCCCGGCGGCAGGGTCAAGCGGGTGGCGTTCAGGCCGGAGAGGGGGGGCGGCGAAGGCGGCAGCACCTGAAAGTTCAGCCGGTGGGTCACTTCCATCCGGCCGTCCTTCATATAGCCCCGCGCGAGCACCAGCGCGTCGCCATCGATGACTCGCGCCTCGCGGCCATGCTCACCCGGCAGTAGAGCATCCAGCGGATGCGGCTTGGCGCAGGCGGCAAGCAGGTCCAGGTGGAAGAGCCAGACGAAGAGGAGGAGAAACCGGTGCCTGTCCGGAATATCCTGGCATGCCGGGCGACTGCCGCCAGCCATCAAACCGGGTTCAACCCTTCGGCCAATTGGCTTATAGGTCCCTCCCGACGGTCCCGTAGCTCAGCAGGATAGAGCAACAGATTCCTAATCTGTAGGTCGTGAGTTCGAAT